>JANMHY010000481.1:0-4979 GCA_031375525.1 Burkholderiales bacterium | reverse complement strand
TGCTTGTCCCGCGCGCGCAGCAACTGCTCGATGCGCTGCTGGCGGTACGGCACGGCCCATTCGCTGGTCAGGTAGTACGGGTAGTCGCTGCCATGAATGCGCTGGTTGGCGCTGGCGATCCAGCCGCGCGCCGGCTGCGTTTCGCGCGGCGTTTGCGCGGCCGGGATAACGCCGTCCCAGTCGTAGCGCGCCTCCCAGCCCGGCGCCGGCACGAGGCCCATCAAATCGTTGTCGCGCTGGCGCAGCGGCACGCGGCCCGGCGAGACGACGGCGATCTGCCCGGCGCGATCGGCCACCACCATGTTCTGCATCGGCGCCACCCAGAGGCGCGTCGCCGCATCGACGAACTCGGCGGCCGACGTCGCACGGCTCATCGCCAGCCCGGCAGCGATCGGGTCGCTGTCGGCGTCGAGCGCCGTCCAGCGCATGGCCAGGCCGTACGGCGCGTTGCCGGAGGTGCCGGCGACCTCACCGGCCACGCCGCCGGCATCCGAAATCATCGGCCCGTGGCGCGACACGCGCACCACCAGGTTCTCGCTCGGCGCGCCCTTGACGCGGATGTCTTCCGAGACGCCGGCCACGCGCTCCCAGCCGCGCGGCGTCTGCACCTGCATCGGGTCGTCGGGCTTGAAGCGCTCCAGGTACAAGTCCTGCACATCGGGACTGGTGTTGGTGAAGCCCCAGGCAATGTGTTCGTTCTGGCCGAGCACGACGCCCGGCAAACCCGGCATCGTCGCGCCCGCGGACTTGAAGCCCTTTGTTCCGTCGGTCGCGCCCGTGACCTCGATGCGCGCCACGTACCACAGCGCCGGCGTCGTGATCTTCAGGTGCGGATCGTTGGCCAGCAGCGGCTTGCCGCTCGTCGTGTGCGTGCCGGCCACCACCCAGTTGTTCGAGCCCACGCCCTCGACGCCTGACGGCGGCGCAATGGCTTGCAGGTGATCGATCTGCTGCGCCGACAACGCGGTGAGCGCACCACCGAGCTTCAACGAACGCAGCAGCGCTGCGTAGTCGGCCGTTGCCAGAGGCGCCTCGCCGGGATACGGCGGCAGCAGTTGATTGATGCGGTCCACCGGCAGCGTCAGCGCCAGCCGCGCGCGCAGCAGCTCGGTGTTCCAGTTGCCGCCCAGGTCCCAGGCCATCATGATCGCCCAGGCCAGGCTGTCCACCGGCGTCCAGTCTTCGACCGGCACGCCGAGGATCAGCATCTCCGGAGGCCGCGCCTTCATGGGCTCGCGCTGCCAGGCGTTGATGCCCGCCGCATAGGCTTGCAGCACGCGCTTCGATTCAGCGCCGAGCTGCAGCCATTGCGCCTGTGCGGCCCGGCGCACGCCGAGCGCGCGCAGGAATTTGTCGTTGTCCAGCGCCCCAGGCCCGAACGCTTCGGCCAGCCGGCCGCTGCCGATGCGGCGGTGCGTCTCCAATTGCCACAGCCGGTCTTGCGCATGCGCAAAGCCGAGGCCGAAGGCCGCGTCGTCGACGCTCGCCGCACGGATCGTCGGGATGCCGTGCTCGTCGCGATCGATGCTGACCTGTGCGCCGATGCCGACAACGCGCAGCGCACCGTCACGCGCCGGCGTGGCACGCCACAGGTACGCGGCGAGCGCCGCCAGCGCCAGCAGCACCAGCGTCGCCAGTGCGATGGCGATGCGGCGCAGCCAGCGGATCATCTGCCGAGGTAGTCGCCCTTGCCCACCTCGACGCCGGCGTGCCGCAGCAGCGCATACGCCGTCGTTGAATGGAAGAAAAAGTTCGGCAGCGCGGCCTCTTTGAGATACGCCTCGCCCTTGAACTTGAGCGCGTCGCCGCTGCGCATCGGGATCGTGATCTCGCGCTCTTCGCTGCCATCGACCTGCGACGCGGGAATGGTCTTCACGTAGTCGATCGTCTTCTGGATGCGCGCGCGCAACTCGGCGAGCGTCGCTTCGTTGTCGTCCCACTTCGGCACGTCCAGGCCGGCCAGCCGCGCCATCGTGCCCTTCGCAAAATCGCAGGCCACCTGCACCTGGCGCGTGAAGGTCAGCATGTCCGGCGCCAGGCGCAGGCCGAGGTAGTTGGTGGCGTCGAACTTGCGCGCGGCGGCGTGAGCCTCGGCCTTGTCGAGCCAGCCCAGCATGTTGCCGAGCATCTTGATGAAGATGGGCGCGCTGGCCGAATGCATCGAGATAGCCATGTGAAATGTCTCCGGTTGCTGATTGTGTCGGGGCATCCTACAGCCCAGTGCAGAATCGCGCTCGATGGGGCCCGACTGACGCAATGAACATCATCATCCTCGACGACTACCAGGACGCGGTGCGCAAGCTGAAGTGCTCGGCCAAGCTCGAACACCTGCAGGCCAAGGTCTTCACCAACAACGTCAAAGGCATCGGCCAGCTCTCGGTGCGCTTGCGCGATGCCGAAGTGCTGGTGCTGATCCGCGAGCGCACCGCATTCCCGCGCCAGTTGCTGGAAAAGCTGCCGAAGCTGAAGCTGCTCGCGCAGACCGGCCGCGTCGGCCCGCACATCGACGTCGAGGCCTGCACCAAGCTCGGCATCGCCGTGGCCGAAGGCGTCGGCGACCCGACCGCGCCGGCCGAGTTGACCTGGGCGCTGATCATGGCGGCGATGCGCCGCGTGCCGCAGTACATCGGCAACCTCAAGCATGGCGCGTGGCAGCAGTCGGGCCTGAAGTCCGCAGCGATGCCGCCGAACTTTGCGCTCGGCATGCGCCTGTCGGGCAAGACGCTCGGCGTCTGGGGTTACGGCCGCATCGGCCAGCGCGTGGCCAACTACGGCCGCGCGTTCGGCATGAAGGTCGTCGTCTGGGGCCGTGATGCCTCGCGCGAGAAGGCCGTGGCCGACGGGCACGGCGCCGCGGCCAGCCGCGAAGCGTTCTTCGAGCAATGCGACGTGCTGTCGATGCACCTGCGTCTGGTGCCCGAGACGCGCGGCGTGGTCAACTCGAAGACCTGGTGCGCATGAAGTCGACCGCGCTGTTCGTCAACACCTCGCGCGCCGAACTCGTCGCCGAGAGCGCGCTGGTCTCGGCGTTGAACCGCAGCCGCCCCGGCATGGCCGCGGTCGATGTCTTCGAGAGCGAGCCGATCCTGCAAGGCCACCCGCTGCTGCGCCTGGAAAACGCGGTCTGCACGCCGCACATCGGCTACGTCGAGATCGACACCTACGAGCAGTACTTCGGTGCCGCGTTCGACAACGTCGTTGCCTTCGTCAACCAGCAGCCGACGAACATCGTCAATCCGGAGGCCTTGAAGGTGATGCGTTGAGCGCTGCGCACGCGCCGCGCTCCGCGACCGAGCTGTTCTGGGCCTTCACTGCATTGGCGCTGCAAGGCTTCGGCGGCGTGTTGCCAGTGGCGCAGCGCGAGCTGGTCGACAAACGTGCGTGGCTGACGCGCGAAGAATTCGCCGAGACACTCTCGGTAGGCCAGGTGCTGCCGGGGCCCAACATCGTCAACATGGCGCTGATGATCGGCGACCGCTACTTCGGCTGGCGCGGCGCCTTCGCGGCGCTGGCGGGCATCCTCGCCGCGCCGCTGGTGATCGTGCTGACGTTGGCGACGCTGTATGCGCAGATCGCCGCCACGCCGATGGCGGCCGGCGCGATCCGCGGCATGGGCGCGGTGGCTGCCGGGCTGATCTACGCGATGGCGATCAAGCTCGCACCGACGCTGAAGAAAAATCCGTTGCCGCTGGCGCTGTGCGCTGCGGCCATGCTCGCCACCTGGGCCTTGGTCGGCGGCTGGCGTGTGCCGCTGGCGTGGGTGGTGCTCGGATTGGGCGGCGCGATGGTCATGTTTGCGTGGGTTTGGCTGAAGCGATCATGAGCCCGTTCACACCCGCCGACTGGTGGCCGCTGTTCGCCCACTTCCTCGCCATGTCGATGCTGGCCATCGGTGGCGCGCTGACGACGACGCCCGAGATGCACCGCTACCTCGTCGAGCAGCGCGGCTGGCTCGACGACGCGCAGTTCAGCGCCGGCATCGCACTGGCGCAGGCGGCGCCGGGTCCGAACCTGATCTTCGTGCCGGTGCTCGGCCATGCCATCGCCGGCCTGCCCGGCGCCGCGGTTGCGCTGGCCGGCATGCTGTTGCCGAGCACGACGCTGGCGCTGTTTGCATCGCGCTGGGGCCGCAAGCGCCGCCAGACGCTCGGCGTGCGCGCCTTCGTCGCCGGCATGGCGCCGGTGACGATCGGGCTGCTGCTGGCTGCCGGCACGGTGCTCGCCGCGCCGCTGGCCGCACACGCCGGCGCAGCGCTGCTGATCGCCACCACCATCGTGCTGTCGGTGACGACGAAGATCGGCCCGGTGTGGCTGATCGCGATCGGCGCGATCGTCGGCGCTGCGGGTGGCGTGTAGAGCCGGACCCGCTACAGCCGGATCGCGCCGCGCATGAACGCGGCCTGCTGACGCTTGCGGATGCGGGCGAGCAGCGCGCGGTGCAGTCGCGGCAGCACGGCGCGCGGCGCGTCGAGCGGCAGGCTGTCGTGCACGACCCGCGCCACGTCGGGCAAAGACGCGCGCAAGCGCTGCACGAAGGTGTCGCGGAAGTCGTCCATGCGCAACGAGCCGTGCCAGTGCAGCAGCACGGCGCGCTCGTAGTGCGCCGGCGGATACAGCGACTCGTACATCGGCTCGGCGTGAAAGTTGTAGTGCGGCTCGAGCGCCATGAAGCCGCCGCGCCACGACGCTGCGGCGATGGAAAAGATGATCTGCTCGTGCAGGAACATCGTCGGATCGTCTTTCGGCATGACGCGCAGCGCGTAGAGTTTTTCGAACAGCGCCAGGTAGCGCTGCGCAAAGCCCGAGCCGCGATGAAAGCGGAAGACGCCGGAGTTGAATTGCAGGCGGATGCGCTTGCCCGACGGACCTTCGGTGACGAAGGGCACACCCTCGGGCATGCCCGCGCCGTTCGCCAACGCTTGCCAGAACGGCTCGAATCGGTCGCCCGGGCCGGTGCTGACGGGGCCGAGTTCTTCGAC
>JANMHY010000480.1:0-1645 GCA_031375525.1 Burkholderiales bacterium | reverse complement strand
CTACTGTGTGGCCCGTAGCGCAGGCAATCAACACCAGCGCAGGCCGCGCCGATGACGCTGCAAACATTGTGCCTGGGTGGTGTTGCGTTGCAGCGAGCATGACGTGAGCCGGTGCGATGGATCACCTGTTTTCGGCTCGGCGCAGAGCGAAACGTAGAATCAATTGAAGGCCGGCGCGTGAACAGTTCGCAACGCTGCCGGTGTCTTTTTGCTGCCAAGAGGAGCCCGAGACCGATGGCCCACCCCGCCGAGCCCCATGTGATGCCGACCTATGGCCGGCTGCCGATCGCGCTGTCGCACGGCAAAGGCTGCCGCGTCTGGGACACCGAGGGCCGCGAGTACCTCGACGCTCTCGGCGGCATCGCCGTCAACACGCTCGGCCACGGCCACCCCAAACTGGTGCCGGCGTTGCAGGACCAGGTGGCCAAGCTGATCCACGCCAGCAACTACTACATGGCGCCGTTGCAGGAGAGGCTGGCGGCCAAGCTGTGCGACATCTCGGGCCTGTCCAACGTCTTCTTCTGCAACTCGGGCCTCGAAGCCAACGAGGGCGCACTGAAGATCGCGCGCAAGTACGGCCATGACCGCGGCATCGACAAGCCGGAGATCATCGTTTACGAGAAAGCCTTTCACGGCCGCTCGATCGCCACGCTGTCGGCCACCGGCAACCCGAAGGTGCAGGCCGGATTCGGCCCGCTCGTCGAAGGCTTCGTTCGCGTGCCGCTGAACGATATTGCGGCGGTCGAAGAAGCGGCGCGCACGCGGCCCAGTGTCGTCGCCGTGTTCCTCGAAGTGATCCAGGGCGAAGGTGGCATCAACGGCGCGCGCGCAGACTACCTGCGCGCGCTGCGCAAGCTCTGCGACGACAAGCAGTGGCTGTTGATGCTCGACGAGGTGCAATGCGGCATCGGCCGCACCGGCAAATGGTTTGCGCACCAGTGGGCCGACATCCAACCCGACGTGATGCCGCTGGCCAAGGGCCTGGGCTCGGGCGTGCCGATCGGCGCCATCGTCTGCGGACCGAAAGCCGCCAACGTGCTCGCCGCCGGCAACCACGGCACGACCTTCGGCGGCAACCCGCTGGCGATGCGCGCCGGCATCGAGACGCTGCGCATCATGGAAGAAGACGGGCTGCTGGCCAATGCGGCCAGCGTCGGTGCCCATCTGCGCTCTGGGCTCGAGCGCGAACTCGACGGCGTCAAGGGCATCGTCGAGTACCGCGGCCAGGGCCTGATGATCGGCATCGAGCTCGACCGGCCGTGCGGCGACCTGTTGAAGCAAGCCTGCGACGCCGGCTTGCTGATCAGCGTCACCGCCGACCGTGTGGTGCGCTTGCTGCCGCCGCTGATCATGACCACGGCCGAAGCCGACAAGGTGGTGGCCATCCTCGCGCCGCTGATCAAGAAATTCCTGTCGTGAAACCTGCTGCATGAAACCAGGATCGACCTTGATGCGGCATTACCTTCAGTTCAAGGATTTTCGCGCCGAGGAGTACGCCTATCTCTTCGAGCGCACGCGCGAGATCAAGAAGCGCTTCAAGAACTACGAGAAGTACCAGCCGCTGGTCGATCGCACGCTGGCGATGATCTTCGAAAAGGCCAGCACGCGCACACGCGTCAGCTTCGAAGCCGGCATGTACCAGATG
>JANMHY010000449.1:0-4040 GCA_031375525.1 Burkholderiales bacterium | reverse complement strand
ACTGCCGCCAGATGAAACACCGGAGCAGGCGCTTACACCTGCCTCACTTGCGCAGCGTATCAATGCGCAATTGGAAATGATCGGCCATGGCGGCGTGCCATGGAAACTCGATTGGAGCAGCGTGTACTCAGCCCGCGCCCTTACCCTGCCGCGATACCGCCAGGGCCGTGTGCTTTTCGCCGGCGATGCCGCCCATCTGTTGCCGATTTTTGGCGTGCGGGGGGCCAACACCGGCTTGCAGGACGCGCAAAACCTGGCCTGGAAGCTGGCCTTCGTGGTGCAAGGCCACGCGCCGCTGGCGCTGTTGGACACCTACTCGCACGAGCGTGTGGCCGCCGCCCGCGAAATCGTGCACGAGGCTGGCAAAAGCACCCGTTTCATGACACCCCCAACACGCGGCTTTCGATTGCTGCGCGACGCGGTGTTGTCGCTCTCGCTCACACAAGCCTTTGTGCGCCCGCTGTACCACTGGCGCACGTCGCGGCCTCACGACTACCTGGACTCGCCGCTCAACGCCGCCGACGATGACAGCGCCGCGTTCAGCGCAGGAGCGCCCTGCGGCGCGCCGATTCCGAACGTGAAGCTGGCCGACGGCGACTACCTGCTCGACCACCTGAGTGCGCGCTTCACGTTGATCGTGCGCGAAGACGCCGATGACGTGGCGCCGCTGCCCACGCTGCGCCTGTCACGCCACGCCGCCGAGCGCCTCGGCTTGCAAAGCAGGACCGCGGCGCTGCTCGTGCGCCCCGACCAGCATGTCTGCGCGCGCTGGACAACGCTGTCCGCCCCGCGTTTGCAAGCCGCGCTCGCACGCGCGACCGCACGGGAAACCGCACCATGCTGAGCCTGCCGCAACTGGAATCCACCTACGACCTGCTCGCCGAGGCGATCGACAATGCGCCGGCCGGCACGAGCGAGTTGATGCTGACCAAGCTGGCCTTGTTGTTGGCCAACGAGTTGGGCGACGCGGCGCGCGTTGAAGCGTTGATTCGATCCGCGCTCGCCGATCTGCACGCGCACTGAAGACAAGACCGAGGAGGGACTGGCGATGAAACTGCTCGAACTGCTGGCGCGCGCCTGTGCCATTGCGGCGGGGCTGCTGCTGACCGTGATCACGCTGATGACCTGCATCAGCCTCGTCGGCCGCAACACCACCGGCTGGACGATCGCCGGTGACTTCGAACTGACCGGCGCGGCGGCCGGTGCGGCGATCGCCCTCTTCCTGCCGTGGTGCCAGGTGCGTCGCGGCAACATCATCGTCGACTTCTTCACTGCCAAAGCCAGCGCAGGCACCAACATGACGCTCGATCGCCTGGGCGCGTTGCTGCTGGCCGTCGTCATGGCGCTGCTCGCCTGGCGTTCGGCGATCGGTGGCTGGAACGCCTGGACCTCGCATTCAGGCTCGATGATGCTCGGCTTCCCCGACTGGATCGTCTATTGCGGCATCGTGCCGGCACTGGCGCTGACGGCCGCGATCGGTTTGATGCAGGGCCTTCGCGGCTTCGGCAATGAGGTTACCGAATGACCCCGATCACCCTGGCCCTGGCGATCTTCGCCGTCATGCTGCTGCTGATGGCGCTGCGCGCGCCGATCGCGATTGCGATGTTCGTTGCCGGCACGGTCGGCTACATCGCACAGGCCGGCTGGTCGCCGCTGGCCAACTTTCTCAACACGCAGGCCTTCGCGCGTTTTGCCAGCTACGACCTCTCCGTGATCCCGCTGTTCCTGCTGATGGGCAACTTCGCCACGCAGGGCGGCATCAGCAAGGCGCTGTTCGAATTTGCCGCCGCTGTGATGGGCCGATTTCGCGGCGGCCTGGCGATGGCCGCCGTGCTCGCCTGCGCGGCCTTCGGCGCGATCTGCGGCTCGTCGGTGGCCACCGCGGCGACGATCACGTCGGTCGCGTTGCCCGAGATGAAGCGCCACGGCTACTCGGGCCGCCTGGCCACCGGCACGCTAGCGGCCGGCGGCACGCTCGGCATCCTGATTCCGCCGTCCGTGCCGCTGGTGATCTACGCGATCCTCGCCGAGCAAAACATTGCCAAGCTGTTCGCCGCGGCGATGATCCCCGGCCTGATCGCCATGGTGGGCTACATGGTGGCGATTGCGATCTACGTGCGTGTCGTTCCCGGCCACGCGCCCGAGCATGACGAAGCACCGAAGGTGACAGCCCACGCGCTGATGGGCATCGTGCCGATCGTGATCGTCTTCCTGATCGTCTTCGGCGGCATCTACAGCGGCAAGTTCACGCCGACCGAAGGCGCGGCCGTCGGCGCGGCGGCCACCTTCGTCGCCGCGCTGTTGAAGCGCGAGATCACTTGGCAGAAGTTCAAGCATTGCTTCTACGCCACCGCCGAAGGCTCGGCGATGATCTTCATGATCTTTCTCGGCGCCGACCTGATGAACTCGGCGCTGGCGCTGACGCAGGTGCCAGCGCAACTGGCCGGCGTCGTCCAGGGCTGGGGCCTGTCGCCGCTGATGGTGGTCAGCGCGATCCTGCTCTTCTACGTTGTCCTTGGCGCGGTGATGGACGAGTTGTCGATGCTGCTGCTGACGATCCCGATCTTCTTCCCGATGGTGATCGGCCTGGACTTCGGCATGCCCAAGGAGAGCGTGGCGATCTGGTTCGGCATCATGGTGCTGATGACCGTCGGCTTCGGCCTGCTGGCGCCTCCCGTCGGCCTGAACGTCTACGTCGTCAACGGCCTGGCCAAGGATGTGCCGATCAGCGAGAGCTACCGCGGTGTGATGCCGTTTCTGATCAGCGACACGCTGCGCACGGTGCTGCTGCTGTTCTTTCCCGGGATTTCGCTGTGGCTGGTGAAGATGATTGCCTGACCCTGGGGGAAACCGCGTGCACCGCGCCGTCCCCGATTCGTTAACGTTGTGCCCACTCACCCTCCGAGGAGACCTCCGACCATGAAACGCCGTCAACTGATCCAGGGCGCCGCCGCGGCCGCGCTCGGCGCACCACACCTGTCGGGCCTGACCCAACAAGCGGTCACGCTGAAGTTCCACACCTTCATGGCGCCGCTGTCCAACGTCTGGTTGTCGATGCACAAGCCGTGGATGGACAAGGTCGAGAAAGATTCCGGCGGCCGCATCAAGTTCGAGGCCTACCCTGCGATGCAGCTCGGCGGCACGCCGCCGCAGCTCTACGACCAGGCGCGCGACGGCGTGGTCGATGTCATCTGGACGCTGCCCGGCAACACGGCGGGCCGCTTCCCACGCATCGAGGTCTTCGAGCTGCCGTTCAAGATGAACAACGCCGAGGCCACCTCGCGTGCGTACTGGGAGTACTTCCAGACGCAGTGCCCGGACGAGTTCAAGGAGACGCAGGTCATCGCGCTGCAAGTGCACGGCCCCGGCATGTTCCATTCGGCGACCAAGCAGATCAAGTCGGTGGCCGACTTGAAGGGCATGAAGGTGCGCGGCCCGACACGCCAGGTGACCAAGCTGCTCGGCTCGGTCGGCGCCACGCCAGTCGGCATGCCGCTGCCGGGCATCCCCGATGCGCTGTCCAAGGGCACGATCGAAGCCTGCGTGATCCCGTGGGAAGTGGTGCCTTCGGTCAAGGTGCATGAACTCACCAAGTTCCACAGCGAGTTCGACAACACCGGCGCGGCGCTCTACACGACGACGTTCGTCATGGCGATGAACAAGCCCAAGTACGACTCGCTGCCGGCGGACCTGAAGAAGGTGATCGACGCCAACTCGGGCGCCGAGACCTCGGCCTGGCTCGGCAAGACGCAGCAAAGCAACGACGCCGTCGGCCGCAAGGCCGCGGTCGATCGCGGCAACACGATCTACCAGTTCACCGCCGCGCAGCGCGAAGAATTCGTCAAGCTGTCTTCGTCGATCGACGACGAGTGGGTGGCCGACATGGACAAGCGCGGCTTCAAGGTCGCGGCGCTGCTGGAAAGCGCCTCGGCCCTGATCTCCAAGTCCGGGTAAGGCTGAGAACCCCGTAGCGCCGGTGCTGCCCGCGGGGGTAAGGTGGCGCTTCGCTCAGCGCTTGCGGGCGATGAGGCCGTGCCAGA
>JANMHY010000426.1:0-9075 GCA_031375525.1 Burkholderiales bacterium | reverse complement strand
TTGCTGCGGCGCATGCGCGTCGTGATGAAGCGCTCGTAGTGGCCGAGGTCGAGGTCGGTTTCCGCGCCGTCGTCGGTGACGAAAACCTCGCCGTGCTGGAACGGGCTCATCGTGCCCGGATCGACGTTCAAGTACGGATCGAGCTTGATGAGGGTGACTTTGAGGCCCCGCGATTCGAGGATCGCGGCCAGGGATGCCGACGCGATGCCCTTGCCGAGTGAGGACACCACACCGCCGGTGACGAAGACAAACTTGGTCATGTCGTGCGGCACGGCGCCGAGGTCTAACGCGCATGCCGTGGTGGCAAAGTGAAAGTATAGCGGCGGGGTCCGAGGCCTCTTTCTGTGGCACGGCGGCGACACCGCGGGTAGGTCCCGGGGTGGCGTGGCCGGTGGCACGTGCCGCGCCAGATCGCTAAGGCGACGGTGAGGCCTTCGACTGTCGCCATCGTCCGTCTGACTTGCGGACTGTCGCAAGCGTGCAATACATCGCTTCGAAACCCGGCGACCTTCCTTCCTAGATTGGCCCTTCACGTTCAATCCCGGAGGTTCGTCATGACCCGCTTTCACCCGATCGCTGCTGCGCATGCGGTCCACGCCCTCATGCTCGCGCTCGCTGCGCTGCCAGCGGCGGCGCAGGAAACGCAGCGCATCGAGATCACCGGCTCGTCGATCAAGCGCATCGACGCCGAGACCGCGCTGCCGGTGCAGGTGGTGACGCGACAGGACATCCAGAAATCCGGCGCGACCAACGTCGAGCAGTTGATGCAGACCATCAGTGCCGCGGCCAGCTCGGGTGCGCTGATGGGCAATGCCAGTTCGGGCGCCACCACGGGCAGCATCTCGTCGATTTCGCTGCGCGGCCTGACGTCGATCCGCACGCTGGTGCTGATCAACGGCCGGCGCATCGCACCGTACGGCGTCGGCTTCACCGGCGACTCGGTGTCGGTGGACGTGAGCAGCATCCCGCTGGCAGCGATCGACCGCGTCGAGATCCTGAAGGACGGCGCCTCAGCGATCTACGGCTCCGACGCCGTGGCCGGCGTCGTCAACTTCATCCTGCGCAGCGACTACCGCGGCGGCGAGCTCGCGCTCGATGGCGCGAAGACGCAGGCCGGTGGCGCGAGCAACCAGCGCATCAGCATGACGGCCGGCTTCGGCGACCTCGCCAAGGACCGCTTCAACGTCATGCTGTCGGGCACCTTCGTCAAGGAGGGCGCGCTGTTCGGCCGCGACCGTGATTTCGCGCGTGTCGGCTACAGCATTGAGAACGGCAACGACCCGACCTCGTTCCATCCGTTCCCGGCCAACGTCCTGCTGCTGCCCGACGCCACGATCGGCGGCAACCCATCGGCGCCGGACTGCCCTGGGCCGTATGCGCTCTCGCGCGGCGCCGCCGTCGATGGCCCGTTCTGCGTTTTCGATCCATCGCCGCTGGTGACCCTGCTGCCCAAGGTCGAGCGCGCGACCGTCATGGCCGCCGGCAAATGGGCGATCTCGAACAACCTCGAAGCCTTCTTCGAGGCCTCTTTCACGAAGAGCAAGCAACGCACGGTCATCCAGCCGGTGCCGTTCTCGTTCGCCTTTCCGCTGCCGGCCAACAACCCGCTGAACAACCTCGCGCCGTGGAACGGCCTGTACCCCGCCGAGTACGGCGCGCTGGCGGGCACGCCGCATGGCCTGGGCAGCGCGGTCTCGACCATCCTCTTGCGCCCGGGCACGCCGTTCTACCCGACGGCCCTCGTGCAATCGCTGCAGAGCCCGGGCGATCCGTTGCCGCCGCTGGCCGTGTTCTACCGCTCCAGTGAAACCGGCAACCGCGACATCACCGACGTCTCGACGGCGCCGCGCGTCGTGCTCGGCCTGCGCGGTCTCGCCGCCGGCTGGGATTGGGAGGGTGCGCTGCTGCGCAGCCAGAGCAAGGTGCGCGAGCAGGTCAACGACGGCTTCCCCGCCAACTCGCTGATCCTGCCGATCCTGAACAGCGGCCGCGTCAACTTCTTCGGCCCCAACACGCCCGACGTGGCGGCCGAACTGCGTGCCACCAACTTCACCGGCGACGCTTTCAAGATCGACTCGTCGCTGTCCAGCATCTCGGCCAAGGCCTCGCGCGAGCTGATGCAGCTCGGCGGCGGTGCGATGGGCATTGCGCTCGGCAGCGAGTTCCGGCGCGAGGACTACCTGTTCGATCCCGAGCCGACGATCCAGACTGGCGACATTTCCGGCTACGGCGGCAACTTCCTCGTCACCGACCGCTCGCGCCGCGTCGCTGCGCTGTTCACCGAGCTCAACCTGCCGGTGTTGAAAGGCCTCGAGTTCAATGCCGCCGTGCGCTGGGACAAGTACGAGGGCGTCGGCAACGCCACCACGCCGAAGGCCAGCGTGCGCTGGCAGCCGTTGCCGCAGCTCGTGTTGCGCGCGTCGGTGGGCAAGGGCTTTCGCGCGCCGAGCCTGCAGGACCTGTACCTGCCGCAGACGACAGGCGTCACCGCAGCGGGCACGTCCGATCCGGTGCGTTGCCCTGTGACCAACCTGCGCACCGACTGCTCGACGCAGTTCACGATCATCAACGGCGGCAACCCCGCGCTGACGCCGGAGAAGTCGGTCAACAAGACGCTCGGTGTGGTGCTGTCGCCGCTGCCGCAACTCAGCGTCGCGCTCGACGCCTTTCGCATCGACGTCAAGGACACCATCTCCAACGGCGTGCCGCCGGCGACCATCCTCGGCGACCTGGCGCGCTACGGCAACCTCGTCACGCGCGGCCCGGCCGACTCCGCGAACCCGAGCCTGCCGGGGCCCATCACCGCGATCGCACAGACCAACCTCAACCTCGGCGAGATCAAGGTCGGCGGTGTCGATCTGGACGTCAAATACAACCTGCCGCTGGCCGGCGGGCGATTGACGGCGTCGCTGGCCGGCACCTACTTCTCCAAGTACGACGTGCAAAACCCCGACGGCACGTTCGATGCGCAGGTCGATGAGGCCAACACCGTCACCGCCGGCGTCGTGCCGCGCTGGCGGCACTACGCGTCGATCGACTACACCGTCGGTCCCTGGGGTTTCACGCTCGGCCAGAGCTGGCAGAAGGGCTACAGGGACCTGGCGGCAACGACGGCCGGCACGCCGTCGCGGCGCGTCGGTTCCTACGAGCTCTATGACCTGCAGGCGCGCTACACCGGCTTCAAGGACCTCGAGCTGCGGGCCGGCATCCGCAACCTGTTGGACAAGGACCCGCCGTATTCCAACGCCGGCGGACAGACCAGCTTCCAAGGCGGCTACGACCCGGGCTACGCCGATCCGCGCGGCCGCACCTGGTACGCCGGTCTGAACTACAAGTTTTTCTGAACGGCGTGCAGGAGCGAAAATCAGCGGCGTGATCCTGACCTCGATGCCCGACCTGCCGCCGCGGCCGCTGACCTCGGCCAACGCAGCCTTCCGCGACATGTTTTACCGCCGCTGGGGCCGAGAGACCTGCCTGGTCAGCGGCAGCGGCAGGCACTTCGAGTACGGCACGCACCGGCAGACACTGTCGATCAAGGCGGCGTGGGGCGGCAGCGAGCGCTACTTCCTGCGTGAGCGCGAGGTCAGCGTCGATGACGATCACTGGATGGTGCTCAACGAGGGCCGCGCCTACGGCAGCCGCGTGCAGGCGCAGCGACCGGTGACGTCGTTTTCGATTTTCTTTCGCCCTGGTCTGGCCGGCGAAGTGGCGGCGCAGCGGCAGCGCACGTTGCACGGCGCGCTCGACACACCCGATGCGGCAGCGGCGTCGCCCGAGTTCTCTGAGCACCTGCGCCCGCACGACAGCGTGGTCTCGTGGCGCCTGCGCGCCATGCAGGCCGACGCGCTGGCCGGCGAGCGCAGCGAAGTGTGGCTCGAACAGCAGACGCTGTTGCTGATCGAAGAGCTGCTGGCGGCGAGCGCGGCGCAATGGCCACCGACTCACAGCAAGACCGCACAGCGCGAGTTGCAGCGCCGCCTGCGCCTGGCCGCCGACTACATCGACACCTGCCACACCGAGCCGATCGGCCTGGCGGACATGGCGGCCGTGGCCTGCTTGTCGCGCTACCACTTCGTACGCCACTTCCGCGAGCTGCACGGCATCACGCCCTACGCCTACCTGCTGCGCAAGCGCGCCCGCGTTGCCCAACGCCTGCTCGACGCCGGCGAGCGCGACCGCGAGCGCGTGGCCTTGCTCTGCGGCTTTGCCAATCGCTTCGCGTTGGCGCGGGCGCTGGCGCGCTGGCGACGCTGATCTGCGCAATATCTGCACGCACCAGCATCGCTCGGCTGCCTAGAGTCGCCGCCATGAAACTCGCCGCCGCCAGTGCCGCGCTGCTGGCCTGTCATGCCGTAGCGCAATCGCCACCGACACCACCGGCCTGCACTGCCGCCGAACACCGCCAGTTCGATTTCTGGATCGGCCGCTGGGAGGTCTTCACGCCCGACGGCAAGAAGGCCGGCGACAACCACATCGAAGCCATCGACGGCGGCTGCGCGCTGATCGAGCGCTGGCGCGGCAACGGCAGCTTCACCGGCACCAGCCTCAACAGCTGGGACGCACGGGCGCGTCTGTGGCGCCAGCATTGGATCGACAACCAGGGCGGCCTGCTGCGGCTCGCGGGCGAGCTCGACGGCGCGAGCATGGTTCTGGCTTCGAGCGGGCCCGACCCGGGCAAGCCCGGCGCGACGCGGCGCCAGCGCATCCGCTGGACCCTGCTGCCCGACGGCGCGGTACGCCAGCACTGGGAGATCTCGACCGACGATGGCGCGACCTGGGCCACCGCGTTCGACGGCCGCTACGTGAAGGTGAAGTGAGCGGCGGCAGCCCGGATGGCAACGGCCGCGAAGCGACCTAGACTGAAACCAACAACTCGAATCGAGCGTGCATTCATGGTGAAGCAAGCGTCGGGGGTGGTGATCGCAGCACCGGACGGCACCGGCAACCGCCGCGTGGCGCGCAGGGTGCGCGTGTACTGCACCGTCATCGACGCCATCCGCAACGGCTCGCTGCCGCCGGGCACGCGGCTGCCGTCGGCGCGCCAACTGGCCGCCGAATGGGGCTACTCGCGCGGCGCCGTCGAAGAAGCCTTTGCACAGCTGCAGATCGAAGGCTTCATCGAGCGCCGCGTCGGCGACGGCAGCTACGTCGCCGCGGGTGCGGCGGCCGTGCAGGCGCCGGCCCAGTTGCCGGCGACGGCACGGCCGCTCAGCCGCTCGGCGCAGCAGGTGCTCGACCGCTTCTCGGTCTATCTGGGCAAGCCGCGGTTGTTGGAACTGCCGCATGTGATGCTGGCCGAGCAGCCGCTGTTCCCGCGCGCGCCGCTGCTGCGCGAGTTTCCGCTCGACGTGTGGCGACGGTTGGTCTCGAAGGCCCATGGCGAAGCGTTCCGCGACCACCTCACCTACGGCCCGGCCGCCGGCCTGCCGCGGCTGCGCGAAGCGATCGCGCGCCATTTGTCGTTGGCGCGCACGACGCCGGGGCCGCCGCAGCAGGTGATCGTGATGTCCCGCCAGATGCAGTGCTGCGAGATCATCGCGCGCGTGCTGCTCGAGCCGGGCGACAAGGTCTGGCTCGAAGACCCGGGCCACTCCAGCCTGGTGACGCTGTTCCAGGTGATGCGGGCGCAAGTCTTCGGCGTGCCGCTCGACGAGCACGGCCTCGACGTCGAGGCCGGCCGCGCGCGCGCCGACGACGCGGCGCTGGTGTACTACCACCCGATCACGCAGTACCCGCTGGGCGTGCGCACGACGCCGGCGCGGCGCGCCGAGCTGATGGCCTGGGCCGAGAAGAGCGGCGCCTGGATCGTCGAAGGCAACTTCAACGACGAGATCACCTACGACCGACAGGCGCCGGGCGCGCTGTGGTCGATGAGCGACTCCGACCGCGTGCTGCTGATGGGCACCTTGGAAGGCATCATGTACCCGGCCTTGCGCCTGGCTTATCTGGTGGTGCCGGAGCGGCTGGCCGATGTCTTCGTCGCCATGCGCGGCCTGCTCGGCGACCACAGCAACACCGCGCTGCAACTCGCCCTGGCCTGGTTCATCGACGAAGGACACTTGGGCACGCACCTGCGCAACCTGCGCCAGGCCGGACGCGAACGCCGCGACACGCTGCGGGCGAGCTGTGCGCGCCACCTGCCCGACTGGGCGCGCCTGGGGCCGATCGACAGCGGCTTTCATGCCTGCATCCATTTGCCGCCCGACGTGTCGGACCGCACCGTCGTGCGGACGATGCGCGAAAGCGCTGTGCTGGCCGTCTCGCTGTCGTCGGGCTGCATCGAGCAGGCGCATGGCAACGGCCTCGTCATCGGCTTCGGCGCTTTCGACGCGTTGACCATCGACCGTTCCGTGGCCGTCATCGGTAGAGCGCTGCGGACGGTGGTCAGGTCAGCCGCGAGCCCTCACCAGCGCGCGGGCGAGAAGAGGTAGCCGCAGTTGCGTACCGTGCGGATGCGCTGTGCGGCGGCGTCGCCGAGCTTGGCGCGCAGGCGGTAGATGCGGCAGTCGATCGAGCGGTCGATGCGCTGATAGGGCAGGCCGCGCAGCCGCTGCAGCAACTCGGCGCGCGAGACGGCGCGGCCGGCCTGCAGCGCCAGCAGCCACAACACCTCGAACTCGCACTCGGTGAGATCGATGCGCTCGCTGCCGAGCTGCACGTGGCGCTCGCGCAGGTGCAGCCACAGGCGGCCGAAGTTCAACTGCTGCGCGGCCGCCGCCGGCGCCGCGCCAGCGCGCCGCCAGAGCGCGCGCAGCCGCGCGGCAACGACGGCCGCGCCCCAGCCGGCATCGAGCACATCGTCGGCGCCCATCTCGAGCGCCAGCACCTGGTCGAGGTCACGCAACGGGCCGCAGGCGACGAGCAAGGGCGCGAAGGGCGCCTGCTGGCGCAGATCGCGCAGGCGCGCGAGCTGCTCCGACAGGCCGTGCGTGACGCGCAGCACGATCGCCTCGGGCTCGCTGCCCGGCGCATCCAGATCGACCGCGTGCAAGCCTTCGCCGCGCAGCGTCTCGCGCCACGCGGGCAGTGCGGCGGCGTCGTCGCTCCACAGTGCGATGCAGCGCATCGTCGGCGCCGTGGTGGCCTGCGGCGCGGACGATGGTGTTGTGGCACTGCGCAACGAGGTTTGCATGCGCGATGTTCCGCGCCCGGCGGCCCGCTGCGCAAGGGCCATTGTGCGAGCCTCGTGCAGGCCAATGGCCTGGCGCGAGGCGGCTGCTCAGACGATCTTTTCGTCGACGTCGCCGATTTTCTTCATTGGCGGGAAGCGCTTGCTCGGCACGAGCAGCGGGTGATTGGCCTGGCCGACGCCCCACTGCGGATCGTCGATGCTCTCGAAGACGCGGTGCAGCTTTTCGCCCCAGGTGCTGCGGATGAACTGGAAATAGGGGTTGTGCTCGTCGATGCAGACGAAATCGTCGCTCTGCAGCTGGCCGGCGCGATAGACCAGCAGATCGAGCGGCAGGCCGACGGAGAGGTTGGACTTCAGCGTCGAGTCCATCGACACCAAAGCGCACTTGGCGGCCTCGTCGAGCGGCGTGGCGGTGGTGATCACGCGGTCCAGGATCGGCTTGCCGTACTTGCTCTCGCCGATCTGGAAGTACGGCGTCTCGCGCGTGGCTTCGATGAAGTTGCCCGGCGAATAGACGAGGAACATGCGCATCGCCTCCATTTGTCCTTGATGGGCGATCTGACCGCCCAAGATGAAGCTGGCGTTGAAGTCGATGCCCGAGGCCTTGAGCGCCGGGCCGTCCTGCGCATAGACGCGGCGCACCGTGCTGCCGAGCACGCGCGCGGCGTCGAACAGGCTCGTGCAGTTCCAGATCGTCAGGCCTTCTTCGTCCTTGCCGGCGTCGATCTTCTCGACCTGCAGCAGCTCGCGCACCGACTGCGACACCGACAGGTTGCCGGCCGACAACAGCACCATGAAGCGCTCGCCGGGGCGCTCGTAGATCATCATCTTGCGAAAGCTGGCAATGTGATCGAGGCCGGCGTTGGTGCGCGAGTCGGACAGGAACACGAGGCCGGTCTCGAGGCGGATGCCGATGCAGTAGGTCATGTGATTTTTTTCAAACGGTAGAGGGCGTCGAGGGCTTCGCGCGGCGACAGGCTATCAGGATCGAGGTCGGCCAGGGCGTCTTCGAGTGCGGAAGGGGTGGGCGTCGCGGCCACGGGCGGTGCGGCGAACAGATCGACTTGCGCATCGGTGTGGCGCTGCTGCGCTTCGAGCGCATCGAGCGCGGCCCGCGCCTGGCGCACGATCGCCGCGGGCATGCCGGCCAGCCTTGCCACCTGCACGCCGTAGCTCTTGCTCGCCGGGCCCGGCTGCACCTCGTGCAGGAAGACGATGTCCTTGCCGGACCCTTCGGCCGCGCTGACATGCACGTTGAGCGCGCCGCTGTGTTTTTCCGGAAACGCCGTGAGCTCGAAGTAGTGCGTCGCAAAGAGCACGAACGAGCGGTTCTTGTCGTGCAGGTGCGAGGCGATCGCGCCGGCCAGCGCCAGGCCGTCGAAGGTGCTGGTGCCGCGGCCGATCTCGTCCATCAGCACCAGCGAGTTCTCGCTCGCCGCGTGCATGATCGCCGCGGCTTCGGTCATCTCGACCATGAAGGTCGATTGCGCATTGGCCAGATCGTCGGCGGCGCCGATGCGGGTGTGGATGGCGTCGATCGGGCCCAGGCGGCAGGCCGTTGCCGGCACGTAGGAGCCCATCGCGGCGAGCAGCACGATGAGGGCCACCTGGCGCATGTAGGTGCTCTTGCCGCCCATGTTCGGGCCGGTGATGACCAAGAGGCGCGTCTTGGCGTCGAGCCGGCAGTGGTTGGCGATGAAGGCATCGCCGCCGGTCTCGGCCAGGCGGGCCTGCACGACGGGGTGGCGACCGGCTTCAATGTCGATGCAGGGGTGGGCGACAAAAGCGGGCCGGCACCAACCGAGGGTGGCGGCGCGCTCGGCCAATGCGGCCAGGGCGTCGAGCGCGGCCAGCGCACGCGCCACGGCGGCCAGCGTGGCCAGATGCGGCTGCAAGACGTCGAGCACTTGTTCATACAGCCACTTCTCGCGCGCCAAGGCGCG
>JANMHY010000418.1:0-7512 GCA_031375525.1 Burkholderiales bacterium | reverse complement strand
TTATAATTTGCGGTTCAGGCGCTTTAGCTCAGTCGGTTAGAGCGACGGAATCATAATCCGCAGGTCCGGGGTTCGAATCCCTGAAGCGCCACCAGACTCCCCGGCCCGCGCCCATGCCCTCATGGCCGCGGGCTTTTCTTTCACTCACAGCCCCTGGATCCACACCATGAACCGCTGTGTCTTCGTCTTGCTGAGTGCGCTGGCCCTGGCCCTGCCGGTCCAGGCGCAACGGGTCTTCGAGAACAACGCGCTGCGCGGCGAGCTCGTCGTCGTTGCGCCGCCGCAGGCGCTGCTCAACGGCAAGCCGGTGCGGCTGTCGCCCGGCGTGCGCATCCGCAACCAGCAGAACATGATCCAGCTCTCGGGGTCGCTGCTGCAACAGAAGATGCTGGTGAACTACACGCTCGATGGCATGGGCCAGGTGCGCGAAGTGTGGTTGTTGACCGAAGAAGAAGCGCGCCGCCTGCCCTGGCCGCGCAACGTCGAAGAGTCGCAGCGCTGGCAGTTCGACCCGACGCTGCAGCGCTGGACGAAGCCGTGAGCGCGGACAGCGTTGGCACGAAGAAGGTCTTCATCAAGACCTTCGGCTGCCAGATGAACGAGTACGACTCGGACAAGATGGCCGACGTGCTGCGGGTGGCAAAGGGCTACGAGCAAACCAACGACGTCGAGCAGGCCGACCTGATCCTGTTCAACACCTGCTCGGTGCGCGAGAAAGCGCAGGAGAAAGTCTTCTCCGACCTGGGCCGCGTCAAACACCTGAAGCAAAAAGGCGTGCTGATCGGCGTCGGCGGCTGCGTCGCCAGCCAGGAGGGTGCGGCCATCGTCGAGCGCGCGCCGTACGTCGATCTCGTCTTCGGCCCGCAGACCTTGCACCGCCTGCCGCAGATGATCGACGCGCGCCGTGCCAGCGCGCGGCCGCAGGTGGACATCAGCTTTCCCGAGATCGAGAAGTTCGACCACCTGCCGCCGGCACGCGTCGATGGTGCCAGCGCCTTCGTCTCGATCATGGAAGGCTGCTCGAAATACTGCTCGTACTGCGTCGTGCCCTACACGCGCGGCGAAGAAGTGCACCGGCCGCTCGATGACGTGCTGACCGAAGTCGCCGGTCTGGCGGCGCAAGGCGTCAAGGAAGTAACGCTGCTCGGCCAGAACGTCAACGCCTACCGCGGCGTGATGGGGCAGACGAGCGAGATCGCCGATTTTGCGCTGCTGCTCGACCATGTGCACGACATCCCCGGCATCGAACGCATCCGGTACACGACCAGCCATCCGAATGAATTCACGCAGCGCCTGATCGACGCCTACGGCCGCCTGCCGAAACTGGTCAGCCACCTGCACCTGCCGGTGCAGCACGGCAGCGACCGCATCCTGGCAGCGATGAAGCGCGGCTACACCGCGATGGAATACAAGAGCACGGTGCGCAAGCTGCGCGCGGTGCGGCCGCAGCTCAGCTTGTCCACCGACTTCATCGTCGGCTTTCCCGGTGAGACCGAAGACGATTTCGCCAAGACGATGAAGCTGATTGACGACGTCGGCTTCGACAGCTCGTTCTCGTTCATCTTCTCGGCGCGGCCCGGCACACCGGCTGCGGCCTTGGCCGACGACACACCGCAGGCCGTCAAGCTGGCCCGTCTGCAGCGGCTTCAGGCCCGCATCGAAGAACAGGCGCGCGCGATCAGCCAGGCGCGCGTCGGCACGGTGCAGCCTGTGTTGGTCGAAGGCGCGTCGCGCAAGGATGCGTCGGAGCTGATGGGCCGCACCGCATGCAACCGCATCGTCAATTTCAAGGGCATGCCGCGCCTGGTGGGCCAGTTGATCGACGTGACGATCACACAGGCGCTGCCACATTCACTGCGTGGTGAAGTCGCGGTGTCGTTACGCGAGTCGCAGGCGGCCTAAGCCAAGCCCGGCTTTCAGCGCCGCACGAAACCCGCCAGCCAGAGCGCGACGGCCGTCGCCACGACGAGCCCGCCATAGGTGACCATCTTGCCGTCACGGCCGAACGCGACCAGCCCGCCAAACAGCGCTGCCATGCCCGCAACCGCGCTCCAAATCGCCAGGCGGTGCCAGCGCACGGTCGCCAGTTCGTGCCGCCACAACAGCTTGGCCGCCGATGCCGCCAGCACGGCCATGACCAGGGCTGGGGCGAAAAAGTTCAAGGTGTGCCAAATGGCGTCGAGCGGGCCCATGGGGTCAGAAGTGCTGAAAAGGCGGCTGGATTCTAGAATCAGGTCATGGGCGTGCTCACCCTAGGCTTGAACCACACGACCGCGCCGCTCGACGTGCGCGGCCGATTTGCGTTCGCGCCGCACCAGTTGCAGGACCCGTTGCGTGCGCTGACATCGCGCCTGTCGCGCGCAGCGCCCGAAGCGGCACTGCTGTCGACCTGCAACCGCACCGAGCTTTATCTGGCTGCCGATGCGCACGAGGTCGGCGCGCTGGTGCAGCCGGCCACCGAGTGGCTGGCCGCGCAAGGCGGCGTCAGCGCCAGCCAGCTCGGCGGCTACACCTACACGGCGGAGAACCGCGCTGCGGCACGGCATGCGTTTCGCGTCGCCGCCGGCCTGGACTCGATGGTGCTCGGCGAGCCGCAGATCCTCGGCCAGATGAAGCAGGCGGTGCGCGAGGCCGATGAGGCCGGCACGCTCGGCACGACGCTGCACCAGTTGTTCCAACGCTCGTTTGCCGTGGCCAAGGAGGTCCGCACGAGCACCGAGATCGGCTCGCACTCGGTGAGCATGGCGGCCGCGGCGGTGCGGCTGGCCTCGCAGTTGTTCGAGGATTTGCGCGAACAGCGCGTGCTGTTCGTCGGCGCCGGCGAGATGATCGAGCTCGTCGCCACGCACTTCGCCGCGCGCGAACCGAAGTCGATGGCGCTGGCCAATCGCACGCTGGAGCGCGGCGAGGCGCTTGCGGCGCGCTTCGGCGGCCAGGCGATCCGGCTGGCCGATCTGCCCGAGGTGCTGCACGGCTTCGACATCGTCGTCTCCTGTACCGCGAGTTCGCTGCCGATCATTGGCCTGGGCGCTGTCGAGCGCGCGTTGAAGGCACGGCGGCGGCGGCCGATGTTCATGGTCGATCTGGCGGTGCCACGCGACATCGAGCCTGAAGTGGCCAAGCTCGCCGACGTGTACCTCTACACCGTCGATGACCTGTCGACGCTGGTGCAGACCGCCGGCGAAAAACGCCAGGCCGCCGTCGAGCAGGCCGAAGCGATCATCGACGCCGGCGTGCAGAGCTTCGCGCATTGGCTCGACCAGCGCGCCACGGTGCCGTTGATCCAGGCGCTGAACAAGCAAGCCGATACGTGGCGCGAAGCCGAACTGGTGCGCGCGCGCAAGTTGCTGGCGCGCGGCGACAACCCGCAAGACGTGCTCGACGCGCTGGCGCGCAGCCTGACGCAGAAGATGCTGCACGGCGCGTACGCAGAGTTGAACGCGGCCGATGAGCAGCAGCGCGAGCGGGTCGCCGACTCGATCTCACGCCTGTTCCTGCGCCGCACCTCACGCCCGACTGACGGCGGCGACACCCAACTCTAGCGACGCGTGTTCGTGCGTGGCTGCCGGACGCAGCCACGCCTGCGCTGCATTGAACGAACGAATGAAAGACTCCCTGCGACAACAACTCGAGCGCCTGGCGATGCGCCTGGACGAGCTCGACGCGAGCCTGTCCGACCCCGCGGTCAGCGCCGACATGAAGCGCTGGCGCACGCTGGCCAAAGAGCAGGCCGAAGCGAGCATGCTCGTGTCGCTGCTGCGCCGCCACGAACAGCGTGAGCGCGATCTCGCCGCAGCGCGCGAGATGCAGGGCGACGCCGAATTCGCCGAGATGGCCAAGGACGAGATCGCAAGCGCCGAGGCGGACCTCGAGACGATTCAGGCCGAGCTGCAAACCGCGCTGCTGCCCAAGGACCCCGACGACGAGCGCAATGCGTTTGTCGAAGTCCGTGCCGGCACCGGCGGCGACGAGTCGGCATTGTTCGCCGGCGATCTGACACGCATGTACTTGCGCTGGTGCGAACGCGCGGGGTTTCGCACCGAGGTCATGAGCGAGAGCGCAGCCGAGCTCGGCGGCTACAAGGAAATCGTGCTGCGCGTCGAAGGCCCCGGCGCTTACGGCAAGTTGCGCTTCGAGTCCGGCGGCCACCGCGTGCAGCGCGTGCCGGCCACCGAGAGCCAGGGCCGCATTCATACGAGCGCGTGCACGGTGGCCGTGATGCCCGAACCCGACGAGGCCGAAGAAGTGCAGATCAACCCGTCCGAGCTGCGCATCGACACCTTCCGCGCCAGCGGCGCCGGCGGCCAACACGTCAACAAGACCGACAGCGCGATCCGCATCACGCATTTGCCGACCGGCATCGTCGCCGAATGCCAGGACGACCGCTCGCAGCACCGCAACAAAGCCAAGGCGATGGCGGTGCTGCTGGCGCGGCTGCGCGACAAGGACCAAACCGAACGCGCGGCCAAAGAAGCCGCCACGCGCAAGGGCCTCATCGGCAGCGGCGACCGCAGCGACCGCATCCGCACCTACAACTTCCCGCAGGGCCGGCTCACCGACCACCGCATCAACTTCACGCTCTACAAGCTGAGCATGGTCATGGAAGGCGGCCTCGACGAAGTGATCGGCGCGCTGCAGGCCGCGCGCGCGGCGCAGCAACTGGCCGCACTCGAAAGCGGTCAGGCGCTGACGTGACGACCGTCGCGGCTGCGTTGATGCAGGCGCGCGAGTGGGGCGTCGAGCGGCTCGATGCGCAGTTGCTCGTGGCGCATCTGCTCGGGCAAACGCGGTCCTGGGTGATCGCTCATGACGATTCGGTACTGGGCGAGCAGGCGCCGGCACTGTCGGCTCTGCTGCAGCGCCGCGCCAGCGGCGAGCCGCTGGCCTACCTGCTCGGCGAACGCGAGTTCCACGGCCTGACCTTGCACGTCACACCCGACGTGCTGGTGCCGCGCCCCGACACCGAGACACTCGTCGATTGGGCCCTGGAGCTGCTCGCCGAGCTGCGCGCGCCGAGGGTGATCGACCTGGGCACCGGCAGCGGCGCGATCGCACTGGCCGTCAAGCGGGCTTGCCCGCTGGCCGAAGTGCATGCCAGCGACCTCAGCGAGGCCGCGCTGGCGGTGGCTCGGGCCAACGGCCGCTCGCTCGGCCTGGCCGTGCAGTGGCACAGCGGCGCGTGGTGGCAAGCGGCGCCAGCCGGGCGCTTTGACCTCGCGCTGTCCAACCCGCCGTATGTGGCGCCAGGCGACCCGCATCTGGCCGCCCTGCACCACGAGCCGGCGATAGCGCTGACGCCGGCTGGGGACCGCGGCGACGGCCTCGCCGACATCGAACGCATCGTCGGCGGTGCGGCGGCGCGGCTGTATCCTGGCGCCTGGCTGCTGATCGAACATGGCGCCGAGCAAGGCGACGCCGCCCGCGCCCTCTTCCAGCAGGCCGGTTTTTCCGCCGTTCAGACCCGCCCCGATCTGGCGGCCCGGCCGCGCGTTACAGGTGGCCGCAGCACGCCGTGACGCCCGTTGACAACGCGCCGCAGCAAAACCCCGCAAGCTCGGCATTGCTACTCGAATGCGGATCCCCACAAGCGAGGGCGGCAGGCGTAGCATCGATTCACAGATGCACTCTCGCAGGTTGAAGGCTCAGCCCGCGATGACAGTGCCGCAGGGAGCAGCCATGACGCATGTTTCCACACCACCCTGGCGCCGTCGGCCCGGCTGGGTTGCAATGACTTTGCTGCTGGCTGCGCCTGCCGTGTGGGCCCAAAGCCAAGGACTGACCTTCGACGAACAGGCCCGATTCGGCCCGCGTCTGCAAGCGCGCGTCGGCGTGAACACCAGCACCGCGCTGACCGACGGCAGCAGTGCTTCCTGGCAGCAGCAGGCCGGTGTGTTGCTCGGCGACTACTATTTCAGCCGGGCTCGGCTCGGCCAAGGACAAGTGAGCAGTGGCTTTCGTGCGACCAGCGGCGTGCTGCTGGGCCAGCGCTCGCTGGCACTCGGCACACCGGCGCTGCCCGGCGGCCAGGGCATGGCCGTGACCCAGCTGCGGCAACCGCGCAGCGCGTTGCCCGGGATCGAATCGGCGGCCGAGCCCTGGGCTGCGGTGCCTTACATCGGGATCGGCTGGTCGGGCGTGTCGGTGCGCGGCGGCTGGGGCGTGTCGGCCGATCTAGGCCTGGCGGGCCGCAGCGGCAGCAACGGCGGCCTGCGCGTCAACGGCAACCAGTCGCTCGACGACCTGTTGCGCGAGCTGCGCATCTCGCCGATGGTGCAGCTCGGCGTCTCCTACGCTTTTTAAAGAAGCGGGCGGCGGCGTCAGGCTTTGTCGAAAAGCCGTATAACCACGGCTCTCGCAAAGCTTCGGCCCTTCGGTGGGCCCCTCCGGACCTTTCTATGAGCGACGTTCAAAAACGCATCAGCGATCTCGTGCAACACAACCGTGTGGTGCTCTTCATGAAGGGGACCGCGCAGTTCCCGATGTGCGGCTTCTCCGGCCGCGCCATTCAAATCCTCAAGACCTGCGGCGTCGATGACCTGAAAACGGTCAACGTGCTCGAAGACGAAGAGGTCCGCCAGGGCATCAAGGACTTTGCTAACTGGCCGACGATCCCGCAGCTCTACGTCAACGGCGAGTTCATCGGCGGCTCGGACATCTTGATGGAGATGTACCAGGCGGGTGAACTTCAACAGGTGCTCGGTAAAGCGGCTTGAGTCAACGACTCGTCGTCGGCATCACCGGCGCCAGCGGCGCGATCTACGGCGTGCGGTTGCTGGAGCGCTGCAAGGCGCTCGGTGTGGAAACGCATCTGGTCGTCACGCCTGCCGGCGTGCTCAACGTGCACCACGAATGCAGCCTCGACCGCGCTGCGCTCGAAGCGCTGGCCACGCACGCCTACGCGCCCGGTGACATCGGCGCCTGCATCGCCAGCGGCAGCTTCGACACCGCGGCGATGGTGATCGCGCCGTGCTCGATGAAGACGCTGGCCGCGGTGGCGCATGGCTTCGGCGACAACCTGCTCACGCGGGCGGCCGACGTGACGCTCAAGGAGCGGCGGCGATTGGTGTTGATGGTGCGCGAGACGCCGTTCAACCTGGCCCACCTGCGCAACATGACGGCGGCCACCGAGATGGGCGCGATCGTCTTTCCGCCGTTGCCGGCGTTCTATCACCGGCCGACGTCGATCGACGAGCTGGTCAACGATTCGGTCGAGCGGGTGTTGGCTTTGGCCGGTGTCGCGAAGGCGCAGCCGCAAGCCTGGCGCGGCCTCTAAACCATCCAGCGCTGACGCGCCGCAAACACGGCGTTCGGATATTCGGAGCGCCCTCGGCTGCCGTTGTAGCGGCCCAGCGCCAGGAACAGGTCGCCGCGCTCGCGCTCGAGGTAGTGACGCAGGATCACGCAGCCGAAGCGCAGGTTGGTCTGCATGTGAAACAGCCGGCCGGGGTCGCCGTCACCGATCAGGCGCGCCCAGAACGGCATGATCTGCATGTAGCCGCGCGCGCCGACGAC
>JANMHY010000380.1:0-2051 GCA_031375525.1 Burkholderiales bacterium | reverse complement strand
GCGACCAGGTGCTCTCTCACGACGCCTTGCCTCCCCCCGGCAGCCAGCGCGACAGGGCGCCGTCGAGCGCGAAGAAGGCCAGCAGCGCCACCAGCATCAGCACGATGCCCGCTGCGCCGTGCAAGAAGCCTTGGCCGGCGGCGTCACCGAAGTGGTAGGTGATCAGCACCAGCGAGATCACGCGCACGATGTTGGCGGCAAAAGCGATCGGCACGATGGCCAGCACCAGCAGCGCCGTGTGCAAGCGGCTCTTGCGGCCCATGATGTGAATGAACAGGGCGCCGAGCGCGGCCAGGCTGAACATCGAGTTCAGGCCCGAGCAGGCATCGGCAACGAGCAGCTCGTAGCGGCCGACGGTGATCATGACGCCGCTGCGGCCGATCGGATAACCGACGGCGTGCAGCACGTCGACGACGATGATCGAAATCCAGTGCTTCAGCGGTTCGGTCAGCGCATCGACCACGGTGCCGGGCAGCGGCACCATGAAGACGAGGTAGAAGACCGGGAACCACGCAGCGCGAAGACCCTGCACGCCCTTGAGCAGCAGCAACACGGCGCCTGCGACGACGACCTGCGAGGCGAACTCGACACTCGACACCCCGGCTGTGCGCCCGAGTGCGTACAGCGCCAGGCCGAGGGCCAGCAGCAGCCATCCGGAGCCGCTGCGCGGCGCGGTCGGCGCTTGTTCGACAGCGTGGCGCGACTGCCAGAACAACCAGGCGACGATGCCGAGGATCAGCGGCGCGTGGCCGAACTCATCGGTCTGCCACAGGCCCTGCGCCGCGCTCCAGTAGCTGGGCAGGTACAGCGCGGCGACGCCGAGCGCGGCCCACAGCCAAGGTTGGAGCGGCCGCTGCGGGGCCTGCGCCGCCACCGCCATCGCAGTTCAGGCGTCTTGGGCTTGCGACGCGTTGCGCCGTGCCGCCACGTCCACCAGCACCGAGCCGACGACGAAGACGTTGCTTTCGGCCATCGCGGCAATCGCATCGTCGAACTGCGCGGTGCGCGTGAGGTTGGTGCGCGCCACCACCAGCGACGCACCGGCGCCGCGCGCCAGCAGCAGCGCATCGGGGCCTTGCTCGATGGCCGGCGTGTCGATCAGCACGACGTCGAAAGTCGACATGCTCTGCTGCAGGATGCGCGGCAACGCCGGGCGGCTGAGCAGCTCGCCGGGGTTCGGCGGGATCGGGCCCGACGGCAGCACCGCCAGGCCGGGGATGCCGTGCACGAAGGTCACCACCTGGTCCTGCATGCGGCCGGCGAGCAGGTTCGATAAGCCGGTCTGGTTCTCGATCTTGAACAGCTTGTGCTGGCGCGGCGTGCGCATGTCGGCGTCGATCAGCAGCGTGCGCTCGCCGAGCTGCGCGAAGGTCACCGCGAGGTTGGCCGCGAGGTAGCTGCGGCCTTCGCCGCGCGACGCGCCGACGATGGCCAGGCTGGTGTTGGCGCCCTTGGCATCGAACCAGCGCAGTTGCAACTGGCTGCGCAGCGCACGCAGGCCTTCGCCTTCGGGCGAGAACGGCTTGTAGGCGGCGACGACCTCGGGGCTGATTGGCTTGTTCGGGCCGGGCTGCAGGTACGGGTAGTCGAACTGCAGCGACAGCGCGTACAGCACATCGCCTTCGCTGATCAGGCCGAGCTCGATGCCCGCTTCGCCGAAGCGCAGATCCGACTGCTTCTGGAAATTGATGATGCGCTCGGCGTCCTGCGGCGTCAGCCGGCCGGCGTCGATCAGGATCGCGCCGATCGACCGGTCCGCATTGCGGACCTTGGTCGACAGCATCGTCACCGGTGTCATTGCACACCCCCGTCGAAGGTCAACTGCGGCGAGGGCAGGGCCGGGCGGCGCTGGTGGGCCAGGCGCGGCGCGTGGCGCGAGCGGCCGGCCGTGTCGGACATCACACCCAGCACCGGCACGTCGCTGTAGGCCACCAGGTCATCGGCGCTGCGCACGCGGCGGTCGATGTACTCGAGCAGGAAGGCCAGGCCGACGCCGCCGAGCAGGCCCAGGATCACGCCGACGAGGGTGTTCTTGACGATGTTCGGCTTTG
>JANMHY010000409.1:0-2809 GCA_031375525.1 Burkholderiales bacterium | reverse complement strand
GTCGGTGTTCTGCGGTTGATATGGCTTCCGGCTGCGCACGAATGACCGCGCTCGCTGCCTGTCGGCGCTGCGGAAGGCGCTGGCTTTTGTGTTTGTCGTTGGCAGCGCTGCTGTTTCCGCTCGCGGCCGGCGCAGCGGTCTTGTCCGACGCCGATGCGCGCGCCGTGCGCTCGGTCATCGAAGGCCAGCTCGAAGCCTTCGCCGCAGACGATGCCGAGCGCGCGTACGCCTACGCCTCCACTGCCATCCGCACCCAGTTCGGCGATGCCGCGGCCTTCATGGCCATGGTGCGGTCGGGCTACCCGATGGTGGTGCGGCCCGAGACGGTGACTTTCTTTCAGCCGCAAGCGACCGACGGCGCGGTGTTGCAGAAGGTGCAATTGCGCGATCGTGCGGGCCGGCTCTGGCGCGCGACGTACCAACTCGAGCGACAACCCAACGACGGCTGGCGCATCAACGGCTGCACGGTCGTGCCTGACACCGGCAAGTCCTTGACCAGCGCTACTTGATCCAGCGCTCGATCGCGCTGCGCAGCGCATCGAGCAGGATCGGCTTGGTCAGGTAATCGTCCATGCCGGCGGCGGCGCCGATTTTGCGGTCGGCGTCGCTGGCGTGCGCCGTCAGGGCGATGATCGGGAAGCGCGGCAGGCGGCCTTCGTCTTGCAGCGCGCGCAGGCGGCGTGTCGATTCGAGGCCGTCCATCACCGGCATCTGCAAGTCCATCAGCACCAGTTGCGGCGCTTCCTGCACGCAGGCGGCGATGGCCTGCGCGCCGTCGGTCGCGCCACTGGGCAGATGGCCGAGCTGGCGCACGAACTCCTCGGTGATCATCAGGTTGACGGCGTTGTCTTCGACCACGAGCACGCGCGCGCGCGCCATGGCTGCCGCCGGTGCGCTGTCCACGGACGCCGGCGTGCGCCGGGCGGCCGTCAGCATGGCGATCAGCGCTTGCGGCGTCACCGGCAGCACGACCGGCACCGCACCTTGCGCCAACGCCGCGCGTTCGAGCGCCGGCTGGCTCCAGTCGGGGCGCACCAGCAGGACGATGTGCGCACTGGGCAGCGCCATGCGCAAGGCAACGAAGTCGGGGTTGGCCTGCAGCGCGTGCTCGGCAATGACGACCACGTCGGGCCACGACGCCGCCGGCTCGGCGCGCGCGCGCGCGATGACGGCGGCCACGCTTGGCAGGACCTCGCTGCGCCAGCCGGCGCGGATCAAACGCCGCGCAAACCACTGCCCCGGGTCGGCTTCGCGGTGCACCAGCCAGGCCGTGCCAGGGGCCACCGCGGTCAGCCGCGGCGCAGCGGCGTCGATCTGCACCGGCCAGGTGAAGGCAAAGGTGCTGCCGGCGGCGCTGCTGCGCTCCAGCGTGACGTCACCGCCCATCGCCCGCGCCAGGCGCCGCGAGATCGCCAGGCCGAGGCCGCTGCCGCCATGCTGGCGCGTCAGGCTGGCGTCGCCCTGCACGAAGGCTTCGAAGATGCGTTCGTGCAGCGCCGGCTCGATGCCCGGGCCGGTGTCGTCGATGCGCACGACGGCGCGTGTGCGCCCGCCGGCGCCGGCAACGAGTTCTGCGGTCAGCGTCACATGGCCGCGCTCGGTGAACTTGATGGCGTTGGCGGCCAGGTTGGTGACCACCTGGCGCACGCGCGCCGCATCGCCCAGGACCTGCGTCACGTCGCCGACCCAGTCGAAGCGCATCGACACCGACTTGGCCGCAGCCCCGCGCCCGATGATCGGCATCAGCGCGCGCAGGACTTCGGCCAGCAGCTCCGGCAGGTCGAACGGCTCCTGTGCCAGCAAGATGCCGCCGGCATCGAGGCGCGACAGGTCGAGGACCTCGTTGATCAGTTGCAGCAGCGAGCGCCCGGAGGTCAGCGCGACGTCGAGATAGCGCCGCTGTGCCGGCTGCTCGGCCGCCTTCAGGGCAAGCTCGGTCAGGCCGAGCAGGCCGTTGAGCGGCGTGCGCAGCTCGTGGCTCATGTGGGCCAGGAATTCGCTCTTGGCGTTGCTCGCCCGCTCGGCCTGCTCGCGCTGGCGCTGCGCTTCGGCCAACGCGGCATTGAGCTCTTCGGTGCGCCCGGCGACCATTGCGCGCAGGCGGTGGCGGTGCTCGTCGAGTTCCTGCCGGTCGAGCTCTTGCTGGTGCACGTCGCCGACCATGCCGCTCATGCGCAGCCGCCCCTCGCCATCGATTTCGGTGCGGCCGCGGCCGCGGAACCAGCGCCAGCCGCCGTCGGCCTGCCGCAGCCGGTAGTTGACGGCCCAGGTGCCGGCGCTGTGCCAGGCGCGCGCGATCTCGGCGTTGAGCAACTGCAGATCCTGCGGATGCACCCACTCGAGGAAGGCCTGGTTGTCCGGCGCCGGCGTGCCCGGCGGATGGCCGAGCAGTTGCGCAAAGTTGTCGCTGACGAAAAAGTCGTCGCGGCCGGCGGTGCGCTCGAAGTGCGCCTCGCTCGCGGCGCCGAGGGCGCGGCTGTAGCGGCGGGCATGCGCGTCGGCGTCCAGACGCGCCTGGCGCTCGGCGTGGACGTCGATCATCGTGCCGATCAGGCGCAGCGGGCGCTGGTCGTGCTCGTCGAGCCAGACGCGGCCGAAGGCGCGCGCCCAGCGGTAGTGGTTGTCGGCGTCGCTGTAGCGCACGTCGTAGTGAAAGCTGCCGCCGCTACTCAAGGCCGCGCCGTAGGCGGCTTCGAATTGCGCACGGTCGTCGGGGTGGATGCGGGCGTTGATGCGCTCGCGGTCTTGCGTCGGCGGCAGGCCGAGGATGCTGAAGAACGGCGGCGAGTACCACATCTGGCCGCTGCGA
>JANMHY010000347.1:0-4021 GCA_031375525.1 Burkholderiales bacterium | reverse complement strand
GAAACCGGCCTGACCCGGCGCAGCCTGGGCCAGGTTCTTGTTGTTGAAGTGCGTCAGCACGGCGTTGAGGTCGGTGCGCTTGGAGAAGGCGTAGGTGAACGCGGCTCCGTACGACGCGGTGTCGGCATTGAAGCTGCGCTTGTCGTCGAAGGTGCTGTAGGCCACGTAAAGCGTGTGCGGGCCGAGCGGCATCTTGTAGCCGATGTGCAGCAGCTTGCCGTCCTGGCGCAAAGCGTTGGCGTAGGCCTGCTGCAGCGTCGAAGCCGCCGCCACGCCGACCGCCGGCGCCAGGCTGGTCGCCAGCGTGGACACGCCGCTCGGGTTGTCGTCCTTGAAGTTCACGTACAAACCGCTCAGCGTGCCGGGGCCGAGTTGCGCCGAAGCGCCGACCACGGTGGACCGCAGCGACTTCTGGCCGATGTCGTTGTTGCGCTGGTTGTAGCCGAAGCCCACCGCAAAGGCGTCGGTGCGGTACATCGCCATCACGCCGCCCAGGCGGCCGGCCTTGCTGTTGTCGGGCACGCCGCCCAAGGCGTACATCGCCGAGGCCGTCAGCCCGCCGAACACGATGCGGTACTGCAGCGCGTTATCGATACGGATCTCGGTGCTGGCCGGGAACGAGGCCACCTGACCCGCCGACAGGCTCGACTGCGTGCCCAGTGTGTCGAAGGTAGCCGTGACCTCGTAGGCCGGCGTGTACTGACGGCCGGCCAGCACCGCGCCGACCGGCGTCACCAGACCGACATAGAGCTGACGATCCCAGAAGCCGTTGCGCAGATTGACGCCCAGCGCGCCGGTGGCCAAAGTCGCATTGACCTGAGACACCGCGGCTTGGATGGCGCAGGGTTGGGCCGGGCACAGCGCCGGCACGAGCAGGCTGGCGTCCGCAAAACGATCCGGCAATTGCAAACCCGACTGCGGGCGGTTGCTCACGGTGCCGTTGTTCAACTCCGTGCGATTCTCCAAGGTGAAGATGGCTCTGAATCCGCCGCCGAGGTCTTCATTGCCGCGAAAGCCGATCCGCGAGCCCTCCATGATGCCGCTGACGACTTGGTTCTTGTTCGTCACGCCCGTGTTGTGCACCACGCCGGCATCGACGATGCCGTACACGGTGACCGACGACAGCGACGATTGCGCCATCACGGCGGAACTGGCCAGCGCCAGGGCGCTGAGGGCGAATGCGGTCTTCTTGATCATGGTTGTCTCCAGGGCACGGTCTTCCAACATCGAATCTTGACCGATGCTGCTGTCAGCGGCATGTCGCTGTTGCAGTGCGCCAACGCTGTGTTTTCCCTAGGGGCGTCGAGCCCTCAGCCAAGAAAAAAGCCGCCCGAAGGCGGCTTTTCGTAAGCAGCAAACCCCAGATCAGAAGCGGTGCGTGATACCCACGTCGAACGCAGTCTTCTTCGCCGCATCCGACAGGCGGTCGCCACTGGACTTGCCAACGTTCGTGTACAGGTTGGTGCGCTTGGACAGGCTGTACTCGGCGCCAACGCCGAACTTGCTGGCGTCGCGATTGGCCAGGTCCGAATTGGCGTGCAGGTAGCCGGCGAGGATGGTCACGGCGCCCAGCGGGGCGCGGATGCCGATGGAGTAGTTCTTCATGCTCTCCAACAGCGTGCCGGCGTTGTTGCTGCTGTCACCCTTCTCGAACTGTCCCATCAGCTTGACGACGCCGAAGTCGAACGAGCCATAGACGCCGACCGTCTTGATGTCGGCGTAGTTCTTGTCGTAGGCCAGGCCGACGTTCACCGGACCCGCAGCGTAACGGACGCTGAAGCCGATCGGACGCTCCTGGTTGGCCAAGGCGCCGCGGCCCGCAACGCTACCGAAGGCGTTTGCCGTCTCACCTTGCAGCTGGCCTTCACCCGCAGCAATTGCTGCATGAATGGACAAGCCGCCCAGGCTCGGCGAACGGTAATAAACCGCGTTGTTGGCGCGGATCGTTGCCGTGATGCCGCCGGTGTGGGTCGAGCCCACCGTGCCCGTGGCGAACGGGTCGAAGCCACCGTTCATGTCCTGCAGCGGCATCAGGATGCGGCCCAGGCGAACGTCACCGAAACCACCACCCAGGCCAACCGCCGTGTTGCGCCAGAACGTGTTCACGGCCGTGCAGACCGAAGGGGTCGGCGTCGGGATCGTGCCGGCACAAGTGTTGTTCGCGCTGTTGACCGTGCCGCTGTTGATATTGAAGCGGTGATTCAAGGCGAAGAACGCATACATGCCGCCGCCCAGATCCTCACGGCCCGAAAACGTGATCGCGCTGTAGCCCGATTGCGATTGCGTCAGCGAAGTGTCATGGCCGGAGGCTGTGCCAACGCGGCGAATGCCCGCATCGACGATACCCGACAACGTCACGGAAGACTGCGCCGACGCAGCACCAGCGAATGCGCTCAGCACAGCGAGAGCGAGCAGAGATTTCTTCATGTCCAATATCTCCAAGGTTGAGATTTAAGGGGTCCCGATGACGCTACCGTTGATCCGGGCAGTCCAGCCCGGGGCCAGACGGTCCATCAGGCCAACCTCCTTATGCGGAAGTTGCGTGTATTCCACCAGTTCCCTCGGGGCCCTGCAAAGCCTTGAGCAACAAATCCGCGGCGCCTGTTGTCCGGGCACAACGAAGAGGTCTGACCGCTCCGAGCCGAAGGGGATGCCTTGTCAGTGGTAACTTACTGGTTCGTTCAACCGGCGCCACAACGTCATGCCTGATTTCATCGATCGCTGCCTGATCGCCGCCGATGTCGGCCTTCGCACCTTGTCCGGCACGGCGCGGGCGACGCGCCGCCGGCCTGACGCCCGCGAAGGCGCGCCGCTGACCGAGGCCGAGCGCCGCCTCGCCGGCTCGCTGATGCGCGTCAATCACGTCGGCGAGGTTTGCGCGCAGGCCCTCTATCAGGCCCAGGCGCTGACCGCGCGCAGCCCGGCGCAGCGCCAGCAGATGGAGCACGCCGCAAGCGAAGAGCAGGATCACCTGGCGTGGACGGAGGCGCGCCTGCGCGAGCTCGACGACCGGCCGAGCTGGCTCAATCCGCTCTGGTATGCGGGCGCGTTTGCGATCGGGTTGGCCGCGGGGCGGGCCGGCGACCGCTGGAGCCTGGGCTTCGTCGTCGAGACCGAGCGTCAGGTCGAGGAGCATCTGGCCGGGCACCTCGATCGGCTGCCGGTCAACGATGCCGCGTCACGTGCGCTCGTCGCGCACATGAAGGCCGACGAAGCGCATCACGCGCAGCAGGCGCAGCAAGCCGGCGCCGAGCCGCTGCCGCTGCCGCTGCGCTGGCTGATGCGCGGCGCGGCCAAGGTCATGACGACCACGGCGCACCGCATCTGACGGTCACGCCGCAAGCACTTCGTGGCTGACGTCGATCTGCGCCGTCTTGGCCAGCATCGCCGTCGCCGAGCAGTACTTCTCGTGAGACAACGCCACCGCCCGCGCCACGGCCTGCGCGTCGAGTTGCTGCCCGCTGACGATGAAGTGCATGCGGATGCGCGTGAACACCTTCGGATCGGTTGACGCGCGCTCGGCGCTGAGCTTCACGCGGCAGCCGGCGACGGCATGGCGGCCTCGCTTCAGGATCAGCACCACGTCGTAGGCCGCACAGGCGCCGGTGCCGGCGAGCACGGTCTCCATCGGCCGCGGCGCAAGGTTGCGCCCGCCGCCATCTGGCGCGCCGTCCATCGTCAACAAGTGCCCGCTGCCGGTTTCGGCCACGAAGGCCATGCCGCTGGCAGCCACCCAATCCACTGTGCATTCCATTGCGCGTCCTTCGACCTTTGCGTTGCGGCAGATTGTGCCGACCTCGCGCCTATGATCCGCGCCCAAAGGGAATCAAGGACGGGCTATGAGACACGAAGGGCCGCCCCGAATGCGAATGCTCCCGCTCGGCGGGATCGGCCGAAGGCCGTAGGGTGCACCAATGAGCAGCAAGCCACGCGGCGCCAAGCCCGTGAAGCACGACTATTTGCAGCGCATCCTCACCGCGCGTGTGTACGACGTGGCGATCGAATCGGCGCTCGAGCCGGC
>JANMHY010000345.1:0-13933 GCA_031375525.1 Burkholderiales bacterium | reverse complement strand
ATGCCCGGCCGCTGCTTCACCGGCTCGAGGCCGGGCATGTACACGCGCACCGACAGCCCGCTGCACACGATCCAGGAAGTCATCGACAACGCGGCCGATGAAGCGCTGGCCGGCTTCGGCAAGCGCATCGCGCTGACGCTGCATACGGACGGCTCGGTCGGTGTCGATGACGATGGCCGCGGCATTCCGTTCGGCATGCATCCGGAAGAGGGCGTGTCGGTGCTCGAGATCGTGTTCACGCGCTTGCATGCCGGTGGCAAGTTCGACAAGGGCGGCGGCAACGCCTACAGCTTCTCCGGCGGTCTGCATGGCGTGGGTGTGAGCGTGACCAACGCGCTGGCGAAGAAGCTCGTCGTCACCGTGTACCGCGAAGGGCAGGTCGCCACGATCACGTTCGCCGGTGGCGACGTGATCGAGAAGCTAGAGATCAACAAGGCCAAGGCGGGCGATCGCAAGCAAGGCACCAGCGTCCGCGTCTGGCCCGACGCCAAATACTTCGACAGCGGCGAGCTGCCGAAGAACGAGCTCGTGCACCTGCTGCGCAGCAAGGCGGTGCTGATGCCCGGCGTCGTCGTGACGCTGACGCACGAGAAGACGAAGGAGACGCAGACCTGGCAGTACAAGCAGGGCCTGGCCGACTACCTGATGCAGAGCATTCCGGCCGACCCGCTGATTCCGCTGTTCGAGGGCGAGCACTACGCCGAAGAGGGCGAGGCCGAGAACAACGCCGAGGGCGAGGGCGCAGCCTGGTGCGTGGCTTTCACCGAAGACGGTGCCACGCTGCGCGAGAGCTATGTGAACCTGATTCCGACGGTGGCCGGCGGCACGCACGAGGCGGGCTTGAAGGACGGTTTGTTCGCGGCCGTGAAGGGCTTCATCGACATGCATTCGCTGCTGCCCAAGGGCGTGAAGCTGATGCCCGACGACGTCTTCTCGCGCGCCAGCTTCGTGCTCTCGGCCAAAGTGCTCGACCCGCAGTTCCAGGGCCAGACCAAGGAGCGCTTGAACTCGCGCGATGCGCTGCGCCTCGTTGCCAACTACATCCGTCCCGCGCTGGAGCTGTGGCTGAACCAGCATGTCGAGCATGGCAAGAAGCTCGCTGAACTCGTGATCCGCCAGGCGCAGACGCGGCAGCGCGCGTCGCAAAAAGTCGAGAAGCGACGCGGCTCCGGCGTCGCCGTGCTGCCCGGCAAGCTCACCGATTGCGAAAGCCGTGATCTCACACTCAACGAAGTCTTTCTCGTCGAAGGCGACTCCGCCGGCGGCAGCGCCAAGATGGGCCGCAACAAGGAAACGCAGGCCGTGCTGCCGTTGCGCGGCAAGGTGCTCAATGCGTGGGAAGTGGAGCGCGACCGCCTGTTCGCCAACAACGAGATCCACGACATCGCGGTCGCGCTCGGCGTCGATCCGCATGGCGCCAACGACGAGCCCGACATGACTGGGTTGCGATACGGCAAGGTCTGCATCCTGGCCGATGCCGACATCGACGGCTCGCACATCCAGGTGCTGCTGCTGACCCTGTTCTTCCGCCACTTCCCGAAGCTGATTGAGCGCGGCCACATCTACGTCGCCAAGCCGCCGCTGTACCGCGTCGATGCGCCGGCGCGCGGCAAGAAGCCGGCGGCGAAAATTTACGCACTCGATGATGGCGAGCGCGACGCCATCCTCGACAAGCTGCGCAAGGAAGGCGCGCGCGAAGGCTCGTGGAGCATCGGCCGCTTCAAGGGCCTGGGCGAGATGACCGCCGTGCAGTTGTGGGAAACGACGCTGAACCCGGACACGCGGCGCCTGCTGCAAGTGAGCTTTGCCGAACTCGGCTCGCTGGCGACGACCGATGCGCTGACCAAGCTGATGGGCAAAGGCGAAGCCGCCGCACGACGCGAGCTGATGGAGCGGCGCGGCGATGCGGTGGAGGTCGATGTTTGACGCGAGTTCGCCTGCGGCCGACGATGCTGTCGGACCTCGAATGGGTCGTGTCCGTGGAGACCGATCCGGCGAACCTGCCCTTCATCACGCCGTGGGATCGCACGCAGCACGAGGGCGCGATCCGATTCCCGGATTCGCGGCACTTCATCGTCGAGGCTGGCGACCACTACGAGCGCGCCGGCTTCGTCATCCTGCAGGGTTGCCGCAACCCTAACCGCAGCATCGAGTTGAAGCGCATGGTGCTGCAACCGGCGTTGCACGGCAAGGGCGGCGGCCGCGCCTGCGTGAAGCTGCTCGAGCAAATGGCGTTCCGCGACTTGAAGGCGCACCGCTTCTGGCTCGACGTCAAGTCGCGCAACACGCGCGCTCTGGCGCTGTATGCGAGCGAGGGTTTCGTCGAAGAGGGGCGGCTGCGAGAGAGCGTGCGCGTCGCTGAGGCCTACGACTCGCTGGTCGTCATGTCGATGCTCGATCGCGAGTACGAAGCCCGACTGGCGCTCGGGCACGAAGGCTGAAGGGTTCAGCGCAGCACCCTGTCCAGCACGTTGCCGGCGCTGATGAAGACGTTGAGGCGGTCGCGCATCAACTCGGGCTGCACCGTCGGCGTGTCGCCGAACTCGAGCACCGTGCCGGCGAGGCGGCCATCGCGCGGCCAGCGGGGGCCGTCGGCGGCGTCGGGACGGCCGGTCCTGGCGAACGCGACCCAGCGCTCAGCAACTTGTTGGCTCGCCGCGCGGTCGGCCTCGGTCCACGGCGCGGCGGTGCAGCCGCAAGTGTCTCCCGTGCCGAAGACGACGGCGATCTCGCCACCATGCGGCACGCCGGGCTGCGTGGCCGCCACACCTTCGGCCCGGCGACTGAAGTAGTAGCGCCAGGTCGGCGCATGCGGCGCGTTGAGCACGGAGATACGGCGCGCAAAAGCGCCGAAGACCGCGTCGCGCACGACCTGGCGGCCGAGTTCCGTTTCGTCCTTCAAGTCCGGGTAGTGCGGCGTCACGAACAGCTTGGCGGCGCCGAGTTGGCGGATCACGGCGTCGCCGCTGATGCCGAAGGCCGTGGCGACGCTGGCCTCGTCGCTGTTGCTGCCGATCACCAACGGCACCTTGGCCTGCCGGCCGGCGCGAAAGGTGGCGATGAGGCTGCGCGGCAGTACGGCGTCGCCGATCACCGGGCTCGGCGCCAGCGTCAGCTTCGGGTCTTCGAGCGTCGTGAAGCGCTCGGCCGGCACCGCCCGCAATTGCGCCGCACTGGCGCGTGCGCCCGGCAGGCCGAGCGCGTTGGCGAGCTTGATGCCGGTGGCGCGCGCTTTCTCGCGCGTGTGGCTCGGTAGGCCATACGGGCTCTGCGCGATTGCTTGCTGGAACAGACCTCGCGCCGGCGGTGACGCCATCAGCGCGAGCACGCTTTGTGCGCCGGCCGACTCGCCGAAAATCGTCACCCGCTTCGGGTCGCCGCCGAAAGGGGCGATGTGGCGTTGTACCCAGCGCAGCGCAGCGATCTGGTCCTGCAGGCCGAAGTTGGCCGCTGGCGGCGGCGAGGCGCCCTCGCGCTCCAGCGCCGGATGGACGACGAAGCCGAGCGGCCCGAGCCGGTAGTTGAAGCTGACCACGACCACGCCGCGCCGCGCCAGCGCCGTGCCGTCGGTGAAGGGCAGGCTGCCCGAGCCGATGACGAACGCGCCGCCGTGGATCCACACCATCACCGGCAGCGCGGCACCGGGCTCGGCACGCGGCGTCCAGACGTTGACGGAAAGACAGTCCTCGCTGGTCGGGCCGACCTCACCGCCGCCTTCCAGCGAGGGCCCGCGCTTTTGGATGCAGGCCGGGCCGAAGCGCGTGGCGTCGCGCGTGCCGGACCAGGCGGAGGCGGATTGCGGCGCGCGCCAGCGCAGCGCGCCGACCGGCGCGGCGGCGTAGGGTAGGCCTTTGAAGACGGCCACGCCGCCGTTGGCCTCGGTCCCTTCGACGTGGCCACTGACGGTAGCGACCGTCGGCCCGGCGTGCGCGACGGCCGCCACGCACGCCAGCAACCAAGCGGCCAGCACGGTGCGCATCATGGCCTGCGCACCGGGCAGGCAAGGTTGCTCTCGGCGCAGCTCGACAAGCGTTCGATCGCCGTCGTGCGCTCGCACGTCAAGCGCGTCACGCACTGCCAGCGCAGCATCTCGCGTGCGCTGCCGCCCGTGGCGGTGCCGCTCTCGAACGCGCATTGCGCGGTGCGCCATGCGATCCAGGATTTCTGCGCCGCACGCCAGCGCTGTCGCTGGGCACTGGCAAGGCGCGCGTCGAGTCTCTTGATGGCTGCGGCCTGCAGCGCATTGGCGGCGAGAAAGTCTTCGTAGGCGCAGGCGTTCAGGTCGGCTTGCGTCGCCGCGGTCTTGCAGTCGAGCGCGTGCGCCGCAGGCGGCAGCATGGCCAGCAGCGTCAACGCCATCAGGGCATGGGTACAGCGTGTCATGTCCATCCTCGTCAGCGCCGGCAGCGCAAGTCCTCGAACGTCAGGCCTTGATCCGAAATATAAGCGGGCAACGGCTCGCCAAGAATTCGCGCCGCGCACGCCGCGCCCATCGCCGCGCTGGTCTGGATGCCGTAGCCGCCCTGGCCGCAGCACCAGAAGAAGCCGGGCAGTGCGTCGTCGAAGCCGCCGACCAGCTCGCCATCGGGCACGAAGCTGCGCAGGCCGGCCCAGGTGCGCAGCGGGCGGCGGATCGTCATCGTCGTGGCTGCTTCGATGCGCGAGATGCCGGTGGCGATGTCGAACTCTTCGGCGACCACGTCGTGGGGCGCGACCGGGTCGGCATTCGCCGGCGAGCCGAGCAGCACGCCGCCTTGCGGCGTGAAGTAGAAGTCTTCGTCGATGCCGACCACCGCAGGCCAGTGGCGCGCATCCACGCCATCGGGTGCGGCAAAGGTGAAGGCGCTGCGGCGTTTGGGTTGCAGGCCTAGCGGCCGTGCGCCGGCGAGGGCGCCGACTTCATCCGCCCAGGCACCGGCGGCGTTGACGACGACCGGCGCGCGCAGCGTGCGTTGGGCGTTGCGCACCTCCCACCGACTTTGCGAGAACGCCAGGCCCGTGACATCGAAGTCGCAGACGAGCGTGGCCTGCTGTGCTTTGGCGCTGCGCAGGTGGTGCTGGTGCAGGGCGTGCACGTCGATGTCGCTGGCGTCGTCGTCATGCAACGCGGCGACGGCGGCTTGTCTGCGCAGCACCGGCACCCGCGCCTGTGCGGCACGCGTGTCGAGCAGTGCCACGCCGCGCCCGCCCTCGGCACGCAAGCGCTCGTAGAGGTGGTGCAAGGCGTCGAGTTGCGATGCGCGCGCGGGAAAGAGTGAGCCTCGCGGCGTCAGCACGCCGGGCAGGGCCTGCAGGTGGCCGCGGCTCGCACGCGTCAGCGCCCGCACCTGCGGCGGCCCGTAGCTCGGTGCAAACACGGCCGCCGAGCGGCCGGTGCTGTGGTATCCCGGCTGCGCCTCTCGTTCGACGAGAGCCACGCGGCCGTGCGGCGCCACAAAGTAGGCCACCGACGCACCGGCGATGCCGGCGCCGATGACGATGACGTCGAAGTCCTGCGGGCTGCTCACCCGCGAATGTTAGGCGCGCTGCACGATCCGCTTCACCGGCGGCTTGGACGGCGCGGCGTGCTGCAGGCACCAGCCCTCGGTGGCCGCCGCTTGCGGCATCCACTGCCAGCCCCGCCCACCGAGGCGCAGCTTGGCGGCCATGCGCACCGCACGCTCGCACGCTGCTTCGTCGAGCTGCAAGGCAAAGCGCTGCCAGCGGCGATTCACGGCGGCGTCGGTCCACAGGTCTTCGAGCGCGTGGCGCAAGTCGGCGCCGCCGGTCTTCATGCCGATGGCCAGGCGTCGCGCTTGCAGCGTCAGCACGAAGACCTGGAAGTCGTGCCGCGACGGCGCCGGCAGATGCGCCATCAGCTCGCGCAGGCGCGGCACGGCTTGCGTTTCGGTGAAGGCCAGCGTCACCACCGCCTGCAGCGCCTGCACCGGGTTCAGCAGGCGCAAGCGGTTCGGCGGCAGCACGAGCAACGGCAGGCAGGCCGCCTCGTCGTGTTTCATCAGCGTGGCAAAACTCATCAGCACGGCCAGGCGCGACCATTGCAGCGCGGAGAGGCCGTCGAGCGTGTCGAGGCCCGAGGCTTCGAGTTGTTTGACGACGGTGAGCGCGTCGCGGCAGCCGAGGTCGGCCTTGGCTTCGTTGGTGCGCGCGGACATCACGGCCAGGTTGCCGGCGGCGTAGCCGGCCTGATTGCAGATGCGATCGACCGACGCGTCGCTGCCGGCGCCGCTGGCGTGGGTGAGCGCAGTGCGGGTGATCGGGCAGACCGCCACGTCGATCTGCGCCAGAAAGTTCGGCGTCACCTGCGTGCCTTCGAACGCGCGGCCGCGGCGCCAGGCGCCGAAGCGCAACTGCAGCCATTTGCGCACCTGCGGCGTTGGCTTCAGGGTGCGGTTGCCGAAGACCGCGCCGCCGGCCTGCCAGCCTTGGCGTACCGGGTGGCCGCCTGCTAGCGCCTCGGGCGGCGGCGTCAGACGGTAGTGGGCGTAGTCCCAACCGAGTTCGAACGCGGTGCGGTCTGTGCCCTGGGCCTCATGAACCGCGGGCAGGGTGTCGGCAAACAGGTCGAGCGTGGTGGACATGGCGGCTTCTTTCGTATGGAGCACCGGAACGGCTCCGGCGCTGCCAGCTTCGCCGCTGGCAGGCTCATAGGGTGAGCCCGCCAAAGCCTTGCCACTAAGATGGTGGCTCACCCCATGAGCCATCTGTATGGACCGAACCGAACGCTTCTACAAGATCGAACTGCTGATCCGCAACCGCGGCAGCGTGCCCTTTACCGAGCTGATGGACGAGCTCGGCGTCAGCCGCGCCACCCTGAAGCGCGACCTCGAATACCTGCGCGAACGCCTGGACGCGCCGATCGTCTATGACCGCGACAGCAACGGCTACCGCTTCACGGCCGCCGATGCACGCGACGCCGGCCAGGTCAGGCACGAACTGCCGGGACTGTGGTTCAGTGAGCGCGAGATCCATGCGTTGCTGACGATGCACCAGTTGATCGAGGGCCTCGACGAAGGTGGCGTGCTGGCTCGCCACCTGCAGCCACTGCTCGACAAGCTGCACGGCATGCTCGGCGCGAGCGACGCCGAGTCGCGCCAGATGGTCAAGCGCGTCAAGGTGATGTCGGCCGCGCGGCGGCCGGTGCCGGCCAAGCACTTCGAAGTGATCGGAGGGGCCCTCACACGCCGGCTGCGCGTGTACCTGCACTACTGGGTGCGCAGCCGCCGCGAGATGACCGAGCGCACGGTCTCGCCGCAACGCCTCGTGCACTGGCGCAACACCTGGTACCTGGACGCCTGGTGCCACGCCACCGACGCGCTGCGCCGCTTCGCGCTCGACGCCATCCGCGAGGCCGATCTGGTGGAGCAGCGCGCCAAGGATGTGTCGATCAAGACCATCGAAGCCGAACTCGACGCCGGCTACGGCGCCTTCAGCGGCGGCAAGGTGCAGTGGGCAACGCTCGACTTCACGCCTGAGGCCGCGCAGTGGGTGCGCCACGAGCAGTGGCACCCGCAGCAGCAGGCCAAGCTGCACTCCGACGGCTCGTTGACGCTGCGCGTGCCCTACACCGACGCCACCGAGCTGTCGATGGACATCTTGCGCCACGGCGAGCAGGTGAGGGTGGCGGCGCCGGCGGCGCTGGCGGCGGCGGTGAAGGCCAGCCTCGAACGGGCCGCCGCGCGCTATGCGTGATGACGGCCCCTCGCTCGCTGCGCGAGCATTCCCCCGAGGGGAGGCTCAGGCCGGACGCTTGGGAGCGGCCCGGCGCTGGCCTGAAGACATCGGCCGCGGTCCACCCGAGATCAGCAGCGCCGCAGCCAACGCGCTGGCGACGGCGAGCGCGGCGCTGATGCCCATGACCCAGCGAAACCCGCTGACGAAGGCGTCGGCCACCGCGCGCTGAATGGCGGCCGTGCTGGCGGGGTCGATGCCGCTCGGCAGCTCCACCGCGGCCAGTCGGCTGCGCTGCGCCTGCACCAGTCGGACCAGTTCGTCGGGCAGATTGGAGGCGCGCAGGGCCTCGTCGAGAGCCCCTTGAAAAGCCCAGGCCATCACACCGCCGAAGATCGCCACCGCCAGCAGCGCCGCCACCCGCGACACCGCGTTGTTGACGCCCGATGCAGTGCCTGCCGCGTCGGGGCCGACAGCGTTCATGACGGTCGTCGTCAGCGGCGCCACGGTCACCGTCATGCCCAGGCCGAGGACGACGATGGCGGGCAAGAAGCTGCTCCAGTAGTGGCCGCCCGTGGAGGGCAGGGCCAGCAGCGCGAAACCCGCGGCAGCGATCAAGGGTCCGATCACCAGCGGGCGCCGCGGCCCCACCGTGTCCACCAGCCGCCCGGCCCAGCGCGACAGCACGAACATGATGAGGATGAAAGGCAGCAGCGCTGCACCGGCGGCGGTCGCCGAATAGCCCTGGACCTGGATCAGGTTGAGCGGCAGGAAGAACAGCCCGCCGCCGAGCGCGGCGTAGAGCCACAGCGTCAGCAGGTTGGCGCCGGCGAAGTTGCGGTTGCGAAACAACGCCAGCGGCAGCATCGGCGCGGCGTGGCGCCACTCGGTGACGATGAAGCCCACCAGTGCAGCGGCACCGCCGACCAGCGCCAGCAGCACCGCCGGTGCACGCCAATGCTGCGTCGGCGCTTCGATGAAGGCATAGACCACGCCGCCCAGGCCGAGCGTGATCAGCAGCGCGCCGCGCACGTCGAGCTGCGGCGGCGCTTGCGGGTTGTGGCTCTCGGGCACATGGCGCCACGTGATCGCCATCACCGCCATCGCCAACGGCACGTTGATGAGAAACGCCCACGCCCATGAAAAGTGGTCGACCAGATAGCCGCCGAGCACCGGCCCGAGGGCTGCGGTGATGCCGCTGAAACCCGACCAGGCGCCGATCGCACGGCCACGCTCGCTTTGCGGAAACGTCGCGCTGATCAGCGCCAGGCTGCCCGGCACCAGCAGCGCGGCGCCGACACCCTGCACGGCGCGCGCGGCGATCAACTGTTGCACGTCGCGTGACGCGGCGCAGGCCAGCGACGCCACGCCGAAGAGGGCAACGCCGATGGCAAAAACTTTGCGCCGCCCGAAGCGGTCCCCGAGTGAGCCCCCGACCAGCAGCAGCGCCGCCAGGAACAGCGCGTACGACTCGGCGACCCACTGCGCTTCGAAGACGCTGGCGTGCAAGTCGCGTTGGATCGCCGGCAGCGCCACGTTGACGACGCTGCCGTCGATGAAGGCCATGCTCGAACCGATGATGGCGGTGACCAGCACCCAGCGCTTTTGCGTGGGGGTGCAGGACGCAGCGGTCGCGCCGTGACGGATCGCGGCTTCGTCGCAGGGGCCTTTGACGGCGGTGCTCAGCATGGCCAGCGGTATATGGCTAAATCCGGGCCAGCGCCCCGCTTTAGCTTGGGGTAGCCAGCAGGAGCGTTCGGGACCACCGGCCGCAGCGCCTGCGAGGTCAGTCGCTGCGCAGGTCCAGGACGGCGGCGGTGTGACGTTGATGGATCTCCACGTAAAGGGCGCCCGAGGGAAAACGCGGGCGATTCTGGTCGCTGGTGCAGCAGACGGAGGCTGACGCTGCGTCGCACCTTGCGACATCCGCCGGGTGTCAGCGCCTTGGGGTATTCCTCAGTGGCGGCGATCAAGTCCAAAGGAATCAAGCACTTGAGACCGGTTTTAGCAAACCGGCGCCTGCGGCATGGTGGTTGCAAAGGTGTCTGTTCACGCGCGAAGAAACCCACGGGTTGGCAGCGCCGCTCGAACAGCCGGAGACAGACCATGAAAGCCGCGGTACTGCATCAGTACGACGAGTCGCTGACCGGCGACGCCTGGGTGCGCTATGAAGACGTGCCCGACCCGAAGATCGAAAGCGCCACCGACGTTATCGTGCGCATCGGCGGTGCCGGCGTGTGCCGCACCGACCTGCACGTGGTCGAGGGCATCTGGCGCAGCAAGGTCGAGCTGAAGCTGCCCTACATCATGGGCCACGAGAACGCCGGCTGGGTCGAGGCGATGGGCTCTGCGGTCACCGGCTTCAAGGTCGGCGATGCGGTGATCTGCCATCCGCTGGTGACCAGCGGCCATTGCCTGGCCTGCCGCCGCGGCGACGACATGCATGCCGAAGAGAGCCGCTTCCCCGGCATCAATGCCGATGGCGGCTATGCCGAGTTGCTGCGCACCGGGCAGCGCTCGCTGATCAAGCTGCCGAAGACGCTGGCGCCGAAGGACGTGGCGCCCTACACCGACGCCGGCCTGACCGCCTACCGTGCGGCCAAGAAGGCCTCGCGTCACCTGCTGCCCGGCGAGGTTGCGGTGGTCATCGGCGCCGGCGGCCTGGGCCACATCGGCATCCAGGTGCTGGCCGCGCTGTGCGCAGCCGAGATCATCATCGTCGACCGCTCCGACATCGCGCTGCAACTGGCCAAGGAATGCGGCGCGCATCACCTGGTCAAGGCCGACGGCAACGAGCTCGACCGTGTGCTCGAACTCACCGGCGGCAAAGGCGCACAGGCGGTGATCGATTTCGTCGGCGAGGGCGACGCGGTCGCCAAGGGCTTGGCGATGACGCGCAATGCCGGCACGTACTACATCGTCGGCTACGGCGGCAAGATCGAGTTGCCGACGCTGGACATGATCACCAGCGAGAAGAGCATCGTCGGCAACCTGGTCGGCACCTATCCGGAGCTGGTGGAGCTGATGGCGCTGGCCGATCGCGGCTTGGTCCATTTGGCCACGCGTGAATACAAGCTCAAGGATGCGAACCAGGCGCTGCGCGACCTGCACGACGGCAAGGTCAAGGGCCGTGCGGTGTTGATCCCGTGATGCGCGCTGCGCACGACTCGGCATGTTGGACGCGTTTGCAACCATGAAGCGCATCCCGGTGACGGTGCTGACCGGCTTTCTCGGCGCGGGCAAGACGACGCTGCTCAACCGCTTGTTGCGCGAGGCCAATGGGCGGCGCTACGCCGTCATCGTCAACGAGTATGGGGAGATCGGCATCGACGGCTCGCTGGTCGTCGGCGCCGAAGAAGAGGTCTATGAACTCAACAACGGCTGCGTCTGCTGCAAGCTGCGTGGCGATCTGATCCGCGTGGCCAGCAACCTGGTGCGGCGCCCTGGCGGCTTCGACGGCATCGTCATCGAGACCTCGGGCCTGGCCGACCCGGCGCCGGTCGTGCAGACCTTCTACTTCGACGACTTGCTGCGTCAGCACACGCGACTGGACAGCGTGATCTGCGTCGCCGACGCGCGCCACCTCGCCGCGCAGTTGCACGACGCACCGGAAGCCGGCGCGCAGCTCGCGCAGGCCGACCTGGTGTTGCTCAACAAGGCCGACCTCGCCGACGCCGCAACGCTCGACGAGGCCGAGCACGCGGTGCAGCAGATCAACCCGAGCGCCGAACTGCGGCGATCGATGCACGGCGATGTGCCGCTGGCCTGCCTGCTCGACCGTGGCGCCTTCGACATCAGCCGATTGCGCCTGCCGGCGCCGCGGCTCGGCGTGCCGGCCGGCGCGCAGGCGCGCCTGTACCGAAAGCCCGACGAGGGCCAGCACAGCGAGGGCCTGGTCAGCGTGGCGTTGAGTTTTGCGCAGCCGCTCGAGCGCAGCCGTTTTCTGCCCTGGCTGCAACGCCTGGTGACCGAGCGCGGCGCCGACTTGCTGCGCGCCAAAGGCATCGTCGCTTTTGAGGGCGAGGACCGGCGCTTTGTTTTCCAGGCCGTGCACATGACGGTGGACAGCGGCCTCGACCGGGACTGGGCGCTCGGCGAGGCGCGCGAGACGCGGCTGGTCTTCATCGGCCGCCACCTCGATGCCGGCGAGTTGAAAGACGAACTGACGCAGTGTCTGGCCGACGCTTGCGAGAGCGTCACATGAGCGTCACATGAGCTCGCCGCCACCGCTGCTGGGTGCCCTCGGGCAGTCGTGGGACTTCGGCGCGCCGGTGGTCGCCGTGGCCTGGGATGTCGAAGGCGCGACCGTGGGCTTCGCGCTCGGCGACGGGCATCTGGCGGTGGCCGTTGCGAACTGGCCGCAAGGACCGCGCGTCGAGGCCAAGCCCGGCGGCGGTGTCAATCTGGTGCCGGCCGAGGCGCCCGCACCGCGACCGCTGCGCGCCGCCTGCCACCAGGGCAGTTGCCTCAGCCTCGCTGCCGATGCGCGCGGCGGCTTTCTCACCGGCGGCGACGATGGCCGCGTCGTGCTCGTGCCGCGCGTCGGCGACCCGGCGGTGCTGGCCCACGAGCCAGGCGCCTGGATCGACTCGGTGGCCTGCAGCAGCTTTGGGGTGCGCGCGCACGGCTGGGGGCGGCATGTGCAACGCTGGGCGGGCGACCGCAGCGAAGCTATCGAGCTGCCCGCGCCGGGCACCGCGTTGGCGTTCAGCTCCGACGGACTGTGCCTCGCCGTCGCGCACAGCGGCGGCGTCACGCTGTGGCCGGACCAGGGCGAACCGCGACGCCTGGCGTGGAACGGCTACCACCGTGCGCTCGCCTGGAGCCCCGACGGCCGTTACCTCGTCACCGGCATGCAGGAAAACGCACTGCACGGCTGGCGCATCGCCGACGGCGGCGACATCGAGATGGGCGGCTACCCGGGTCAACCTTTATCGCTGTCTTTCGCGCACGACGGACGCTATCTCGCCACCAGCGGCGGCACGCGGCCGGTGTGCTGGCGCTTTGATCCACCGGGCGGCACCGACCGACCGATCGAGTGCGCCATGGCCAGCAAAACACCAGTCACTTGCGTCAGCTGCCACCCGCGCCAATCGCTGATCGCGGCCGGCTACCACAACGGCGCCGTCGTGCTGTGTCAGCCGGGCAGCAACGAGGCGCTGTTCATCAAGGGCTCGGGCGGGGGTGCTGTCAACGCGCTGGTCTGGTCGGGTGACGGCAGCCGCCTCGCATTCGGTACACAAGACGGCACACTCGGTTGGCTGGTTTTGCCGGAAGCGTTGTTCCGCTCGCGTCAGCAGGCGCCCATCAAGGAGACGATGCAATGAACCCCGACACGACCAGCAAGGACCACTTCTTCGCGCAACTCGCGAGCCTCTCCGACGCGATGATCGCCGCCCATGGCAAGGACTTCGCGATGGGCGCAATGGTGCTGGCCGCGCGCTTCATCGCCGAGGGTGAAGCGCGCGAGCGCGCCGCCGTCGAGGCCGCCAAAACGCCGGAGCCGTCGCGCATCATCCTCTGAGAAGTACGACCATGGCCGCAAGAATGATGAAGGTGGCCGGGTTCGTCGCAGCCGGCACCATCGTGCTCGACGCGAAACCGCTGCGTTTCTCGGCACTGCCGTACCGGAGGTGCGGATCCAGCTCGGTGACGACGACCAGTTCGACGTCGCCACGCCGCCTCGAGGTTTGCGAAGCAGCGCGACTGCGTGTCGAAAGCCGGATGACCTCATGCAAGCCCACGTCCCACGATCGGACGCGATAACCCATCCGATCGTCCCAGAACACGACGCTGACGCCGACCGCACTTTGGTGACCTCGACCCGCTTGCCCGGCAAATATGAACGCCACTAGGGATATGGAGCGGTGGCATGCGAATCGCTATCAATAAATCAGGGCGCGAGCCCGGCCACGCTGGAACCGATCCGATTGACCGTCACGGTTCGAGCGACTCGATGCAACTGGACACGTACTTAAAGGAGACTTCCATGTCTGTGGGCTTAACACTCAACAAGATAACCTCTCAGAAGGGGATCAACGTCGGTGAGGCGACACGCCGCATCGCCGATCTCGGCTGGACACCCAGCTATGTGCAGGAAGCGATGACCTTCCCGACCGATTACAAGATCGGCAAGGCCCCGCGCGACCCGATGAAGCAGGTGCTGCGCTCCTACTTCCCGATGCAGGAAGAAAAGGACAACCGCGTCTACGGCGCGCTCGACGCGGCGCTGCGCGGCGACATGTTCCGCAACACCCAGCCG
>JANMHY010000326.1:0-2221 GCA_031375525.1 Burkholderiales bacterium | reverse complement strand
TGTAGCCTTTTCCCCCCTTGCAGGGGGCAACGCTAGCGGCCCGGCAAAGCCGGTTCCGCAGCGGTCGCTTGGCTTGTACCGGCTTCGATCGGCGCATAGAAAACTGCCGCGCCTGCCGAGCAATCCCCGACCTGGGTATAGGTTGCGCCCCAACAAATGACGGATGTGCAGCGCGCCCCGCAAACCTACGCTGTGAACCCTGGCGACTCTCCTCGTTGCCGAGCGCCCTCGAAAGGCGGAAGGACACAGCATGAAGCGTTTTGCATTCACCCTCGTCGTGGCCGCGCTGGCGGCTGCCTTCGGCCCGCACGGCACCAGCACGATGGCGCAGGCCAACGCTCGTACGGCGCAGCAGACGGCTGAAGCGACGCCGCAGCGTTGAGGCCGAACGATGAGCGCTGCGACCACGCTGCCAGGCCCTAGACTGCGCCGCCACACGGAAAGCCCGTCGCCTGCAATGACCGCCCCTTCGATTTCGATGCCCACACCGCGCAGCGCCTGGTCGCTGCGCAAGATGCTGATCCTGCCTTCGGCAGCCCTTGTCGTCGCGGTGGCGGCGGTGATCGGCTGGCTGTCGTACACCGCGGGCCGCGAGGCGGTCGATGCGGTGGCCAAGCGCCTGCTGCTCGAAACGCGCGGCCGCATCGGCCAGGCCGTCGAGCGCCACGTCGTCGGTTCGCGCGCCGTGCTCGAAGCGGCGTTCCCCGACGGCATGCCGATGCCCGATGCGATCGAAGGCGAGCTGGCGGCGCTGCGCCGCCGTTTCTGGATCGCCACCTCGCTGCACACCGACCCCAACGACTACGTTTATTACGGCACGCGCAGCGGCCAGTTCTTCGGCGTCAAACGGCTGTCGGCCAGCGAGGCCGAGGTGCGCTCGAAGACCGCGCCGGCGCAGCAGCGCCGCATCACGCGCTTTGCCGGCATCGACGGCGACGAGCGCCTGATGTCCGAAGAGTCGCGGCTGTACGAACCGCGCGAGCGGCCTTGGTACAAGGCCGGCCAGTCGGCCGATGCGCACACCTGGACCTCGGTCTATATCGACTTTCGCACCAACGAGCTGGTGTCGACGCGGGCGCGCAAGGTGCTGTCGCCGCAAGGGCAGGTGCAAGGCGTCGTCGCCACCGACGTGTCGCTGCGCGCGCTCAATGACTTCGTCTCTGCGCTGAGCATTTCGGCGCATGGCTTTGCCTTCATCGTCGAGCCGGACGGCGACCTGATCGCCGCCTCGGCCGGCGCCAACGTTGCCCGCAGCGCCGACGGCGCGATGACGCGCCTGCAGGCGTCGGCGAGCACGCAACCGCTGGTGCGCGCCGGCTTTGCCGAGATGCAGCGTGCGCTGGCCGCAACGCCCGGCGCCAAGCTGCCGCAGACGCGCAGCTTCATCGACGACGACGGGCAGCCGGTGACCATCGCCTTCGACCGCCTGAAGGACGAAGCCGGGCTCGACTGGCTGGTCGTCGTCGGCGTGCCCGAGCGCGACTACACGGCCGGCATCGCCGGCAACCTGATGCGCACGGTATGGCTGGCAGCGCTGGCGCTGTTGATCGCGGTGCTTGGCGGCGGCCTGTTCTACGCCTGGGTGGCGCGCGATCTGCGCGCCTTGACCGACGCCGCGCGCCGCATCGGCGACGGCGACCTCGACGTGCCCGTGGGCGTGACCCGCCGCGATGAGATCGGCGACCTGGCGCGCGGCTTCGAGTCGATGCAGTCGCGCCTGCGCACCGATGCGCTGACCGGCCTGGCCAACCGCGAAGCGGCGACGCGGCGTTTGAACACCTTGATTCACGGCCACCGCGTCGGCGCTATCCGCCGCGCCATCGGCGTGCTCTTCATCGACCTCGACGGCTTCAAGCGCGTCAACGACGAGCTCGGCCACCAGGCCGGCAATCAGGCGCTGGTCGATGTCGCGGCGCGCCTGAACGCCTGCGTGCGCGACGGCGACCTGGTGGCCCGCTACGCCGGCGACGAGTTCGTCATCGTGCTGCCCGATCTGCCCGACCGCATCACGGCCGACCACGTGCGGGCCAAGGTCGAGGCCTCGCTGGGCGAAGCCTCGGCCGACAGCCAGGGCAAGAGTTCGGTCAGCTTCACCGGCTCGGTTGGCCTGGCCGTGTACCCGGGCGATGCGGCCGACGCCGAGGCCCTGGTCAAGCACGCCGACCGCGACATGTATTTGCGCAAGGCGGCAGCGCGCAGCGGGGCCGACACGCAGTTCTAG
>JANMHY010000319.1:0-5633 GCA_031375525.1 Burkholderiales bacterium | reverse complement strand
GGCGCGCCGCTGGTGCGCAGCATCTCGACCGCGGCGACGAACAAGGCGTTGTCGGCCAGCGAGCTGAAAAACTGCGCCGACATGATGGTGTAGAAGCCTCGTTTCATGCGCGGCGCTTGGCGACGTGTCTCCGGTACTGCCTCTGACGGGCCGGCGGTTTATAGCACGCAGCATCAGATGGTTACGATGCCGATATGCCGCGTCCGATCGAAGCCCTGATCCACACGAGCGCGCTTGCGCACAACCTCACGCGGGCGCGCGAGCGCGCGCCCAACGCCAAGATTTGGGCCGTGGTCAAGGCCGATGCGTACGGCCACGGCATCGAGCGTGCCTACGAAGGCCTGCGCGGCGCCGACGGCTTTGCGCTGCTCGACCTGAACGAAGCCGAGCGCATCCGCGCGCTCGGCTGGCGCGGGCCGGTGCTGCTGCTCGAAGGCGCGTTCGAGCTGCGCGACCTGGAGCTGTGTTCGCGGCTGGACCTCTGGCATGTCGTGCATTGCACAGAGCAGATCGACTGGCTGGCGACGCACAAGACGCACGCACCGCACCGCGTCTTTCTGAAGATGAACAGCGGCATGAACCGGCTGGGCCTGGCGCCCGCGGCCTATCGCAGCGCGTGGACGCGGCTCAATGCATTGCCGCAAGTCGGCGAGATCACGCTGATGACGCACTTCTCGGATGCCGACGGCGCGCGCGGCATCGCGCAGCAACTGTCGGTGTTCGAAACTGCGACGCGCGATCTGCCCGGCGAGCGCTCGCTGGCCAACAGCGCCGCAGCGCTGCGCCATCCGGCCGTGGCCGCCGATTGGGTGCGCGCCGGCATCATGAGCTACGGCAGCGCGCCCGATTTTCCCGAGCACGACATCGCGCATTGGAATTTGCAACCGACGATGACGCTGCGCTCGAAGCTCATTGCCACGCAGCGTTTGTCGGCAGGCGACAGCGTGGGCTACGGCAGCAGCTTCGTTGCCGAGTCGGCGATGACCATCGGCGTCGCAGCCGTTGGGTACGCCGACGGCTACCCGCGCCACTGCGCGACGGGAACGGCGGTGCTGGTGAATGGCGTGCGCACGCGCACCGTCGGCCGCGTCAGCATGGACATGATCGCTGTCGATCTGGCGCCGGTGCCGCAGGCCGCGGCCGGCAGCGAGGTCACGCTGTGGGGCGAAGGCCCGAACGGCACGCGGTTGCCGATCGACGAGGTGGCACGCGCCGCCGGCACGATCGGCTATGAGCTGATGTGCGCGTTGGCGATGCGGGTACCGGTGCGCGTGGTCGATCCGCGCCCCGATTGACAGCGAGGGCGCTGCACCTACCATCGCCGCCATCCATACACAGGAGCGTTCACATGGGACTCATCGGCACCGTCATCGTCGGCCTGATCGTCGGCGCGATTGCGCGCTTCATCATGCCCGGCGAGCAGAAGATGGGCTGGATCATGACGATCCTGCTCGGCGTCGGCGGCTCGTTCGCCGCCGGCTTTGTCGGCCAAGCGCTCGGTTGGTACCAGGCGGGTCAAGGCGCGGGCTGGATCGCATCGATCGTCGGCGCGCTGGTGCTGCTGTTTGCGGTCAACAAGTTCACCAGCGGCAGCAAGCCGCCGGCGCAATAACGCTCGTGCAATAACGCTCGTGCAATAGCGCTCGGCGCAGTGGCCTCGACGACGATCACCGTCAACCCGGACGAGGTCACCGTCACCGCCGTGCGCGCCCAGGGCGCCGGCGGTCAGAACGTCAACAAGGTTTCGAGCGCGGTGCACCTGCGCTTCGACGTGCCGGCGTCGTCGTTGCCCGGGGACGTGAAAGCGCGTCTGCTGGCGCTGGCCGACTCGCGCATCACGACCGAAGGCGTCGTCGTCATCAAGGCGCAGGAGCACCGCAGCCAGGACATGAACCGCGCCGATGCGATGCAGCGCTTGCAGGCGCTGGTCGATTCCGTGGCACGGCCGCCGCGCGTGCGCAAGGCAACGAAGCCGACGTTTGGATCGAAGCAGCGGCGGCTCGAAGGCAAGTCGCAGCGCTCGCAGACGAAGGCGCTGCGCGGCAAGCCGCGCGACGGTTAAACGCCTCGCCTCAATGTCGCCAACATCGTTGCCAGTGCGACGAACAGACCGCCGAAGACGCGATTCACCCAGCGCATCTGCCGCGGAGTTCGCAATGCAGCGAGGGCCCTCGAAGCGAACGCGGTGTAGCCGGCGTTGACGACGAGGTCGGTGAAGGCCAACGTGGCGGCGATGACCAGGTACTGCGCCAGCAGCGGCTGCGTCGGGTTCAGGAACTGCGGCACGACGGCGAGCATGAACAGCGTCGGCTTGGGATTGAGCGTATTCAACATCCAGCCGCGGGTGACGATCGACCAGCGCGAGACCGTTGCCGCACCATCGGCCTGGGTCTGCAAGCCGACCGCCGGTGCGCGCCACTGCGCAATGCCCAGCCACAGCAGGTAGGCCACGCCGAGCCACTTGAGCACGGCGAAGGCCGTCGATGACGCGACGATCAACGCGCCCAAGCCCACACCAACGAGCAGCAGCAGCGACCACAGGCCGAGCACCAGGCCGAAGGTCAGGAAGTAGCCGCGCGCGAAGCCGTGCTGCAGGCCCGCCGTCATCGCGGCCACGGCACCGGCGCCGGGCGAGATGCTGATGGCCCACGACGCAGCAAAGAAGGCGAGCCAGGTGGTGAAGTCCATGCCGCTGTTTGTAGCAGATGACAATGCGCGCATGGCCAAAGACAAGTCGATCTTCGTCTGCAATGAGTGCGGCGGCAGCAACCCGAAGTGGCTCGGCAAGTGCCCGCATTGCGGCGCCTGGAACTCGCTCGAAGAAACGGCCGCCGAAGCGAGCGGCGGCGGCAAGCAGCACCGTTTCCAGTCGCTGGCCAAGAGCGCGCCGGTGGCGACGCTGGCGGACATCGAGAGCGCCGAGGTCGCGCGCACGCCCACCGGGCAAGAGGAGTTGGACCGCGTGCTCGGCGGCGGCATCGTGCCCGGCGGCGTGACGCTGATCGGCGGCGACCCCGGCATCGGCAAGAGCACGCTGCTCTTGCAAGCGGCGGACACATTGTCGAAGCAGATGAAGGTGCTCTACGTCAGCGGCGAAGAAAGTGCTGCGCAGTTGGCGCTGCGCGCGCAGCGGCTCGGCCTCGACGGCTCGCGCGTGCGCGTGATGGCGGAGATTCAGCTCGAACGCATCATCGCCACGCTCGATGTCGAAGCGCCGGCGTTCTGCGTCATCGACTCGATCCAGACGCTGTACTCCGACGCGCTGTCCTCGGCGCCGGGCTCGGTGGCGCAGGTCCGCGAATGCGCGGCGCACCTGACGCGCACGGCGAAGGCGCGCGGCATCGCCGTCGTGCTCGTCGGCCACGTGACGAAAGACGGCTCGCTTGCGGGGCCACGCGTGCTGGAGCACATCGTCGACACCGTGCTCTATTTCGAAGGCGACACGCATTCGAGCTTTCGCCTCGTGCGCGCGATCAAGAACCGTTTCGGCGCAGTCAACGAGATCGGCGTCTTTGCGATGACCGAGCGCGGCTTGAAGGGCGTCAGCAACCCGAGCGCGATTTTTCTGTCGACGCATGGCGCGCCGGTGCCGGGCTCGTGCGTGCTGGTCACGCTCGAAGGCACACGGCCGCTGTTGGTCGAAGTGCAAGCGCTGGTGGACAGCGGTGGGCCGAGCCCGCGGCGTTTGTCGGTAGGTCTCGATCGTGACCGCCTGGCGATGCTGCTCGCGGTGCTGCACCGCCATGCCGGCGTGGCCTGTCTCGATCAGGACGTGTTCGTCAATGCCGTCGGCGGCGTGCGCATCACCGAGCCGGCGGCCGACCTGGCGGTGATGCTGGCCATTCAAGGCAGCCTGCGCGGCAAGGCGCTGCCGCGTGGCTTCATTGCCTTTGGCGAAGTCGGACTCGCCGGCGAAGTGCGGCCGGCGCCGCGCGGTCAGGAGCGTTTGAAGGAAGCCGCCAAGCTCGGCTTCTCGATCGCGCTCGTGCCCAAAGCGAATGCACCGAAGAAGCCGATCGAGGGCCTCACGGTGCACCCGGTCGAGCGCGTCGAAGAAGCGATCGACATCGTGCGCGGGCTGTGAACGTCAGCGGCTGATCTGCAGCGTGTACGCCGCCGCCGCGCCGCTGTAGTAGCGCACGCGCACGTAGTAGGTCGCCGTCGTCGTGCCGGTGTTGGTGATGCTCGCGCTGTCCACCGCGCCGGTGCCCTTGGTGCTGCTGGCCGCGGCGTTGCCGGTGGCCGCACGGTACAGATAGAGGTCGTAGTCGGCGTTGGCCGGCGGCGTCAGCGTCGCGCTGAGCGTTCGGCCCGGATCGACGCTGACCGCGAAATAGTCGTTGTCGCCCGACGTCATCGTGCCGTTGACCGTGGCCGGGTTCGGCGTGATCACCTGCGCCGTGCCGCGCGTGTTGTTGCTCTCGACTTCGGCCACCGTGCCGCCGCCACCGCCCCCGGTGCCGATCGTCAGGTAGGTGGCGCTGATCGCGCCCCACGCGCCGCCGGCGTCTTGCGCGCGCACGAAGACGATGTGCTTGCCCGTCGCCAGACCCGTGGTGTCGACCTGCCCGGTGAGGCCTTCGGTCGTGGCGTTGAACGCGCCGTCGCTGGCACCGAGCGCGCGCGCCGTGCCGCCGGCCCACGGCGGGATGTCGATGTAGTACTCGGCCGCAGTGACGTTCTGCGTGGCTTCCGCACCGTTGCTGTTGTTGAAACGGGTGTCGGTGGCCGAGGCCGAGAGCGTCACGGCCGTGCCCGCAGGCACGGTGCCGGCGGACAGCGCCACGCTCGTCACATCCGGCCCACCCGGCGTGAGGTACGGCGTGCGCACGACCTTGGCGGCATAGATCAGCGCCTGCAGATTGTTCGGCTGGATCGTGCTCGCGTAGTCGGTGCAGCTCTGGAAGAACGACGTGCCGAGCTCGAAGGTGTAGGCCGCCACACCGAGCTCACCGTAGCTGACGCCGTCGCTGGTGCCGTCGGTGGCGTACAGGCCGATCGACTGCTGCGGCGTGTAGCCGTTGAAAAACGCGAACTTGCGGCCGAGCGTTTGCAGCGCCGTGCCGTTGGGCGCCGGCGTGGCGGTGTCGCCCCAGGGCCAGAGCACGAGCTGGCTGTAGCTGTGCACGTCGATGTGGATGCCGCTGGTGTCCGTCGGCGCAGCGTCGGTTTTGGCCGGGCCGCGGCTGTCGGGCCACAGGCCGCGAACATAGGCTTCGATGGCTTGCGTCTCGGGCTCGGAAGCAGGGCTCGCGCCGCGGTAGGTGAGGTCGCACTGGTTGCTGCTGGAGCCGGCGCCGCCGGTGACGTTCCAGCTAAAGCTGAAGTTGCGGTTCAGATCGGCGCCACGCGTGTTGCTCGTCGCGCCGCAATACGCCTGGTTGGTGTTCTTGCGCCACGACAAACCGCTCTCGGCTTTCTTGCGGCCGTCGGGGTTGGTCTGCAGCATCAGATGCACTTCGTGATGGTCGAGGATCCAGGTCGCGTCGGCGTTGGTGCCGTAGCCTTGAAGCAGCCAGCGCGCGAACGACAGGTTCAGCGGCGCGGTCGTGTACTCGCGGGCATGGATCGCGCTGTTGACGAACAGCTTGGGCTTGCTGCCGGTGAGGCTCTTGTTGGTGAGCTTCAACACG
>JANMHY010000231.1:0-8219 GCA_031375525.1 Burkholderiales bacterium | reverse complement strand
CCAGCGACACCGCTTCGCGCTCCTCGCGGCTCAACTCCGCCAGGCGCTCCCACAGCGGCAGCAGCCAGGCGCGGGCCCGCGTCGCGTCGGCGAACGCCGCGGCGCGGCGTGCCGCGCGTGCAACGACGAAGGCGTCGCTGTGGTCCACCGTGTCGAGCTGCTGCCAGGCGCGTTCGAGTTGATCGATGTCGCGCGCCCCGTCCAGGGCTTCGATGGCCAGCGATCGCAGCAGGCCCTGCGCGGCGCCGGGCGTGAAGGCCTGGTGCTTGGCCAGCAGGCGTGCCGTGCGCAGGCCTTCGGCCGGGTCGCCGGCCAGGCGTTGCGCTTGCAGCTTCAGGCGCAGCGCCTGCGTGCGCCGCGCCACCCCGGGCGGTAAAGCGCCCAGAAGCACCAGCGCGCGCTCGGCGTCGCGGTCGTCGATGGCCCATTCGGCGGCCAGCAGCGTCACGGCGTCGTCGGTGGCCCGCGCGCCGCTTTTCTTGTGCTCGCGCTGCAACTGTTCGAGCTGCGCGATCTGGCGGTCGCGCTGCGGCCGGTCTTGCAGGCGATGCGCACTGGCGCCGGCCAACAGGTGCGCCAAGCTGCGCGTCGAGGCTTCGTCCTGCAGCCCGGGCGTGGCCTGGTGGATGGCGATGGCGCGTTCGGCGGCCTTGTAGGCGCGGCTGTAGCGGGCGCCGAAATACTCGGCCAGGGCCTCGCGCAACGCGCCTTGCGCCGCGCGCTCGCGGCGCTGCGTGCGCCACGCACTCGCGCGCTCGGGCAGCGTGATCAGCGACTGCACGCCGCGCAGCACCACCAGCAGCGCGACGCAGGTGCCGACGAGGCCGAGCAGGAACAGGTTCAGCGACAGGTCCAGGCGCCAGCCGTTCCAGTACAGGCTGATCAGGCCGTCGTTGCGGCCGAACGTGGTCGCCGCGACGACGGCCGCGATGGCCAGCAGGACGAGCCAGATGACGGACTTCATTGCAGGCCAGCGCCGGGCCGCTCCCAAGCGGCCTGCTGCCTTGCAGGCCGCGGCGTCGCGAGACGCAACGCCTCCTCGTGCCGTCCAAGCCCGCGCAGGCGGGCTTGGAGCCGCGGCACTCGGCCCCTCGGGGGACGCGAACGAAGTGAGCCAGGGGCCGTCATCTTCCGGCGGCGGCCGTGGCCAAAGCGGCCAGTGTCTCGTCCGGCCGCGGCAACGCGCTCTGCCGGGATTGCAGGCTCACCTGGCGCAGCGCTTCGCTGGCTGCGACGACGCGTTTGGACGAGCGGTCGAAATAGCGGTCGAGCACCGACTGCGCGTCGCGCAGGTCGGACTGCGCGATCTCGAACTGGCGCGAGAAGAGAGCCAGCCGCGCGTTGAGCAGGCGCAGCTTCAGGTTCTCGCGCAGGAAGACCTGCTGCTCGGGCGTGGCCAGTACGCTTTCGGGATGGTCGATCTTGGTCACGCGCACCAGCGAGCGCAGCTCGTTGCCGACATGCGCCAGGCCGGCCTGCCAGAGCGCCGTGGCGCGGGCGCGCCAGTCGTCGTTGCTTGTGGTCGGTAGCGCGGCAGTCGTTGCCGCCGCGGCAGACGCAGTGGCCGCAGCAGCAGCCGGCCGCCCTACCGCCAGCAGCGGCAGTTCATCGACCAGGCGCACCGCTTCGTCCAGCCGCGCGGCGAGCGTGGCCACATCGACCGCGCCTTGCGCCCGCGTGCGCTCCAGGTCGCGCGTGATGGCGCGGCGCACGCGCTCCAGGCGCGGCTGGTTGTAGCGCGCCAGGCGCTCGTCGGCCTGCTTCAAGGTCTGCACCAGCGGCTCGGTGCTGCCGGTGAGCGCGCTTTGCTGCAAGGCCACGCGGATCGCGGCCTCGACGTCGGCGACCACGTTTTCATCACGAGAGCGCGCGACGGATTGCAGCAGCTCCTCGACCTGCGAGCGCTGCATCGCTGCGTCGGAGACGCGCGCATCGAGCAGCGCGCTCTTCGCCGACGCGTCCTGCGCCAGCTCCTGCGCGCTGCGCGCCACGGCGCGGGCATCGGCAGCGTCGCGCTGGCTCGACGCCTGGCGCAGCACGAGTTCGCGTTCGAGCGACTTGACACGGCGCTGCGTCTGCCACGCCACCGCCAGCGCGATCACGGTCAGGCCGAGCGCCACCACGGCCAGCAGCGGCGGCCAGCGCGAGGGCCGCGGCGCTGCCGGCGGCACCGGCGGCGCCGAGGTTACGGGAGTGGTGTCGTCAGGTGCGTTCACGAGGACCGCGATTCTAAAGTTCGCCCAGCGAGCCCACGGCCGAGAGCACGGCCTCCACCACCGGCGGCGCTTCGAGGACGCGGCCGAAGCCGGCGCGGCGCGCGCGCTGCGCGATGCGCGGGTGCGAGGCCACGGCGATGCTGTGGCGCCAATCGGTGCCCGGACGCAGCGCCGTGACGAGGGCCAGCAGGTGGTCGATCGCTTCGGCGCTCGACAGCAGCCACACATGCTGGCCCGGCGCGTCGATGGCCGACAGCGCGAGTGCGCGTTCGTCGTTCGACCACAGCGGCGCGTGGCGCTGGTAGGCCTGCACGAAAGCGATCTTCGCACCGCCTGCGCGCAGCGCCTGCGCGAACTCGTCGCGGCCGCCGTCGCCGCGGATGATCAACGCCATGCGGCCGGTCCAATCCTCGTGTTGCAGCACGGCCCACAGCGCCGTGGAGTCGAACGGCGGGGCGCGCGGGGCCACGCACTGCGCCGCCGGCACACCGGCTTCGACCAGCGCTTCGACCGTGCCGGGCCCGGTGGCTGCCGCGCGCAAGCCTTTCGGCCAGGTGCGCGCCGCGGGACGCGCGGCGAAGAAGCTCGTCACCGCGTTCGGGCTGACGAACATCGCCAGGTCGCGCTGCGGCAGCAAATGCCAGGCGTCGCGCAGCGCTGTCGTGTCGGCTATCGGCTCGATGGCGATCAGCGGCAAGGCCTCGGCTTGCAGTCCCTTGTCGCGCAGCTTGTCTACCCACGCCGCGGCCTGCGGCGCGGGGCGGGTGACGAGCAGGGTCAACGGCATCGGCGGTGTCAGCCGGCGTGCAGGTAAGACGCCGCACCGCGATCGCGCAGCGTTTGCACGGCGGCGGCACCGAGCGCTTCGGCCTGCGCTACCGTCGTCACGAGGGCCTGCGTGCGCGCGTGCAGCAAGGGCCGCTGCGGCGCATCGGCGTCGCCCAAGGCGGCATGCAGCTTCAGCTCGGCGCCTTGCCACTGCGCATGCGCGGCCAGCGGCACCGAACAACTGCCGCCGAGGCCGCGCGAGACGGCGCGCTCGGCGTGCACTGCCAGCCACGCCGGGGTGTCGATCAGCGCGGCCAGCGCTTCGCGCAGCGTGGCATCGTCGGCGCGGACCTCGATGCCGAGCGCGCCCTGGCCGGCGGCCGGCAGCATCTGCGTGGCGTCGAAGCGGCTGGCGATGCGCTCGGCCAGGCCCAGGCGCATCAAGCCCGCAGCGGCGAGCACGATGGCGTCGTACTGGCCTTCGTCCAACTTGCGCAGTCGCGTGTCGAGATTGCCGCGCAGCGGCTCGATCACCAAGTCGGGGCGCGCGGCAGCGATCTGCACCAGGCGGCGCAGGCTCGAGGTGCCGACCACAGCACCTTGCGGCAGATCGGCCAGCGCGGCAAAACGCGGCGAGACGAAGGCGTCGCGCGGGTCTTCGCGCTCGAGCACCGCGGCCAGCGCAAAGCCGTCGGGCAACGCCATCGGCACGTCCTTGAGCGAATGCACCGCCAGGTCGGCGCGCCGGTCTTCGAGCGCGGTTTCGAGCTCCTTGACGAACAGGCCCTTACCGCCGACTTTGGACAGCGCCACGTCGAGGATCTGGTCGCCGCGCGTCGTCATCCCGAGCAGCTCGACGTCGATGCCGAAACGCTGCTGCAACAGCGCTTGCACATGTCTTGCTTGCCACAGCGCCAAGCGGCTCTCGCGCGTGGCAATGGTGAGGCGGCGGCTGGCGAGGGGAGAACTCATGGGCCGATTATCGACAGCTTGGTAACATCAAATTCAGTAACCGGATTACACGTCATGCCCAGAGCCAAGACCTCAGCACGTGATCACAGTGACGCCGCGGCCAAGAACCGGCCGCTGGTCGAAGACATCCGGCTGCTCGGCCGCATCCTCGGCGACGTGATCCGCGAGCAGGAGGGGCACGAGGCCTTCGAGCTGATCGAGCGCGTGCGCCAGTTGTCGGTGGCCTACCGCCTGAAGAAGGACGCCTCGGCCGGCCGCGTGCTCGACCGGCTGTTGAAGAACCTCTCGGGCGACCAGACGGTGAGCGTGATCCGCGCCTTCAGCTACTTCTCGCACCTGGCCAACATTGCCGAAGACCGCCACCATGTGCGCCGCCGCGAGCACCACGAGCGCGAAGGGCACTTGCAGGAAGGCTCGCTGGCGATGGCCTTCGATCGCCTGTTCAACGCCGGCCTGCGCGCCGGCGAGGTCGCCGCGACGCTCGCGCAAGCGCACATCAGCCCGGTGCTGACGGCGCACCCGACCGAGGTCCAGAGGAAGAGCATCCTCGACGCCGAACGCGCGATTGCCGAGCTGGTCGGCGAGCGCGACCGCCGCACCGGCGCGCGCGAACGCGAAGACAACGAAGCGCTGCTGCGTGCGCGTGTGACGCAGCTCTGGCAGACGCGCATGCTGCGGCCGGTCAAGCTGACGGTGTCCGACGAGATCGAGAACGCGCTGTCGTACTACCCAGCGACGTTTCTGCGCGAGATCCCGCGCCTGTACCGCGACATCGAGCGCACGCTGCACGGCCATGCGGTGGCGTCGTTCCTGCGCATGGGCCACTGGATCGGCGGCGACCGAGACGGCAACCCGAACGTCGGCGCACCGACCTTGAAGCTGGCGCTGGAGCGCCAGGCCGAAGTGGCGCTGCGCCACTACCTGACCGAAGTGCACGTGCTCGGCTCCGAGCTCTCGATCTCGCAAACGCTGGCCGGCGTGACGCCCGAGATGCTGGCCCTGGCCCAGCGCAGCCCCGACCGCAACCCGCACCGTGAAGACGAGCCGTACCGCCGCGCGCTGATCGGCGTCTATGCGCGCATGGCGGCAACGCTGCACGCGCTCACCGGCACCGAGGCGCTGCGCCACGCCGTCGCGCCGCAGAACCCGTATGCGAACGCCGACGAGTTCCTGGCCGACCTGCGCATCGTCGAGGCCTCGCTGAAGCACCACCACGCCAGCTCGCTGATCGCGCCGCGCCTGGCGCCGCTGATGCGCGCGGTGCAGGTGTTCGGCTTTCACCTGGCGACGATCGACCTGCGGCAGAGTTCGGACCAGCACGAGGCGGTGGTCGCTGAGCTGCTCCGCGTGGCGCGCATCGAAGCGGACTACTCCAAGTTGCCGGAAGCGCAACGCCGCGAGCGCCTGCTGGCGCTGCTCAATGACGCGCGGCCGCTGCGTGTCATCGGCCATGACTACAGCGACCTCGCGCGCGGCGAGCTGGCCGTCTTCGAAGCGGCGCGTGAAGCGCTCGCCGCCTTCGGCCGCTACGCCATCCGCCACTACATCATCTCGCACACCGAAGACGTGAGCGACCTGCTCGAAGTGCTGCTGCTGCAAAAGGAATGCGGCCTGGTGCGCGGCACGCTCGACGACAGTGCGCACGCCGACCTGATCGTCGTGCCGCTGTTCGAAACCATCGAAGACCTGCGCCAGGCCGAGCCGATCATGCGCGCCTACTACGCGCTGCCCGGCGTGCTGCCGATGGTTTTGCGCAGCCGCCTCGAAAAGCACGCCGAGCAGGACATCATGCTCGGCTACAGCGACAGCAACAAGGACGGCGGCTTCTTCACCAGCAACTGGGAGCTGTATCGCGCCGAGACGGCGCTGGTGTCGCTGTTCGAGCCGCTGAAGAGCGCGCACGGCCTGCAACTGCGTCTGTTTCATGGCCGTGGCGGCACGGTCGGCCGCGGCGGCGGACCGAGTTATCAGGCCATCCTCGCGCAGCCGCCGGGCACGGTGAACGGGCAGATTCGTTTGACCGAACAAGGCGAGGTCATCGCATCGAAATACGCGCACCCGGAAATCGGCCGGCGCAACCTGGAGACGCTGGTGGCGGCGACGCTCGAAGCGACGCTGCTGCACCCGACGAAGACGGCGCCGAAGGCGTTTCTCGACGCCGCCGCGCAGATCAGCGAGGCCAGCTTCACCGCCTACCGCGCACTCGTGTACGGCACGCCGGGCTTCACCGACTACTTTTTCGAAGCGACGCCGATCCGCGAGATCGCCGAACTCAACATCGGCTCGCGTCCGGCATCACGCAAGGCCAGTCGCCGCATCGAAGACCTGCGCGCGATTCCGTGGGGCTTCTCCTGGGGTCAGTGCCGCGTGGCCTTGCCCGGCTGGGCGGGTTTCGGCAGCGCCATCGAGCAGTGGTTGGGCACGGCGGCGGGCAAGCGCAAGGAGCGCTTGGCGCTGCTGCAAAAGATGCACAAGCAGTGGCCGTTCTTCCGCACGCTGCTGTCGAACCTCGACATGGTGCTGGCCAAGAGCGACCTGCGCATTGCCGCGCGTTATGTCGAGCTGGTCGAAGACAAGAAGCTCGCCAAGCGCATCTTCGCTGCGGTGCAGACCGAGTGGGACAAAACCAATGCGATGCTGTCGCTGATCACCGGCGAGCGCGATCGGCTCGCTGCGAATCCGGCGCTGGCGCGTTCGATCGAGCATCGCTTCCCGTACCTCGATCCGCTGAACCACTTGCAGGTGGAGTTGATGCGCCGCTACCGCCATCAGCGCGCCAACGATCCGGGAGCGGAGCGGGTGAAGCGCGGCATTCACATCTCCATCAACGGAATCGCCGCAGGGTTGCGAAATACTGGCTGATCGCTGGACCTTGCGAGGCCCGAGAACGGCGCGACGCCGTCGCTCATGCTGGAGTACCAGAAATCGCGCCGTCGCCGCACCGCCCTCGGGCCTGGAGGCAGTGTTGGTGTTCGCGGCATCGAATACCAACCGCCTTGTCAGCCATCACGCCATCATAAGTAATAAAGAATCGATCAATTTGACAATTTTAGTAAACTCTATGCAATGCCAAAGTCTCCCGAAGCCCTGCAATCGCTGCCCGCTGCTGTGACGGGCGCGCTTGCTGCGTTGGGAGAGAACCTCGCTGTCGCGCGCCTGCGCCGGCGCGAATCGCAGCGTGCGTGGGCGCTGCGGCTGGGCGTCTCGGTGCCGACGCTGATCCGCATGGAGCGCGGCGACCCGGGGGTCGGCATGGGCATCTATGCCACGGCGCTGTGGTTGATCGGGCGCGCGGCGGCGTTGCCCGAACTGGCCGATCCGCAGGCCGACCGCGGCGCGCTGGAGCGTGATGTGCGTGCCGCGGTGAAGCGCCGCGCCACGCGCAAGAAGGTCGCTCGTGAGTAGCGTGGCTTACACGCCGCGCGACGAGCTGCACCTGTGGTGGCTCGCGCGGCCCGACACGCCGCGCTACATCGGCGCGCTGCACATGGCGCGCACGCTGCGCGGCGTGTCGCTGCACTACGGGGCCGAGTGGCTGGCCAGCGGCATCGCACTCAGCGAAGACCTGCCGCTGATCGACGAAGAGTTCTTGCCGCGCGAGCGTGACAGCGCCGCCGGTGCGGTCGATGATGCGCGGCCCGATCGCTGGGGCGAGCGCGTGATCCGCTTCATCGACAAGCCGCCGCGGCTGTCGTTGCTCGAGTACCTGTACTTCGCCGGTGACGAACGCTTCGGCGCGCTCGGTGTGTCAACGTCGGCGAGTGAGTACCTGCCGCGCCGTCTCGGCCCGCTGCCGACACTCGCCGACACCGCAGCGATCCACGAACTCGTGCGCCGCGTGATCGACAACGAGCCGATCGAAGCGGCGCAACTGCGCCTGCTCGCGCCGGGCGTGACGATGGGCGGCGCGCGGCCGAAGGCGCTGATCGAGAGCGACGGCGCACCGTGGGTCGTCAAGTTCGCCGATCCCGGCGAGCCCACCGACGCGCCGCTGATCGAGCACGCGACGATGACGCTGGCCCGGCAGGCGCGCATCACGACGGCCGAGACGCGCGCCATCCGCCTGGCCGACGGCCACGCGCTGGCCATCCGCCGCTTCGATCGCGTGCGCGCGGCTGACGGCTCACTGCATCGTGTCCACGCGCAGTCCGCCCATGTCGCCCTCGGCGCGGCCGGTGAGACGTCCGGCTACCCCGAACTCGCGCAACTGCTGCGCCGCCGCGGCGTCGCTGCCGCCGGCCTGAACACCGAGCAGATGCACGA
>JANMHY010000226.1:0-3235 GCA_031375525.1 Burkholderiales bacterium | reverse complement strand
TCGACGGCGCTGGGCACGATGCGCAGCCGCTTCTCGGCCTGCGCCGGGTTCGTCGCCTCGGTGCGATCCGGGTCGCGCGGATCGTTCGGGTTGTCGCCGTAGGCCACCTTGTCGTTGGTGACACCGCGCGGACCGGAGCCGTGGATGACGGTGCGCAGATCGCGCAGGTTGTTGTACTGCAGACCGGCGGCATACGTGCCCGGCACGCCGCCGGTGAAGATCACTTCGTAGTGCGGGAAGACCCAGTTGGTGCCGGCGTTGAACTCCCAGTATGAGTGCACATCGCTTTGCTGCAAGGCGTTGTACGCGCCCATGCTGACCGGGTGGGCGATGGTGTTCTTGCCGATGTCCGGGAAGCGGTCGCCGGCGCCTGGGAAGCGCGCCGCCTTGCCGTCGACGGTGAAAATCCTGCCGGGCACGTTGTTGCCGTCGCCCATCGCAGCCAGCACGGCCGCATCGGCCGGCGTGACCTTGCCGAACTGTGAGGTGCCATCGGCCTTGGCCGCGGCGCTGGCCGGCACCGGGATGTCCTGGATCATCCAGCCTTCGTACCAACCGGCTTCGTTGTTGATGACGAACAGCCCCGAGATGTCGGTGAAGATGTCGATGAAGGCCCGTGGATCGTCGGGGTCGGTGGGCAGCCCCGGCTTGGGTTCGAGCGCAATGCGAACCGCGCCGATGGTGGGCAGGCCGCCGTTGGCGGCGTTGGCCGCGGTCGCGATGGCTGTCTCGTTGATGCCGGGCACGACGCTGGTGAAGACGTTGGGCTGGAAGCTGCTGGTGTCGAGCAGGTAGTACTGGAACAGCAGGCTCTGATCGGCGGCCTCCGAGAACAAGGTCTGCGGCAGATGGGTGTGCGGGCGCTTGGCGATTCTGAGCAGGCGGCTCTTCAGCGCGCGGGGCAGCGGGCGGATGTCGCCGCGGTGGGCGAACTCGATGATCTCGCGCCGGTTGTCGCGTGCGTCCTGCTGATCGTCGCGGTCGTTGTTCTGGTGGTAGCTGTGCGAGAACTGTCCGCGTTTGGAACCGGCGGCTGCGGGGTCGGCGAAGGGCGCGGCGCCGAGGAAGGCCAGGGTCGCGGCGCAGACGGCGGATTTCATGAGCTGGGGATATCGCATGGTTGCTCCTTGTGTTGGATGAGCGCGAGAAAACACTCGCGCTGAGGCAGTGTCTGGAGCAGAGGTCATGGGTTTGTCCCGGACTTGTCACCGAAGGCAGAACAATCTGTTCTCGATTCGATCGGCAGGCGGGTTCCGTGCACATGCGGCATGCGGGTAGGCCCGGAGTTCACGCCCGCCGCCGCAGGCTCTACGCTGCTCCATGAACACCGATACCACCCCTCTGCGACGTCACACGCTGGGCGACCTGCTGCACCGCAGCGCCGCCCGCCACCCGGGCAAGCTGGCCATCGCCTGCGGCGACACGCGATGGAGCTATGCCGAGTTCGACGCCATCGCCGAGCGCGTGGCCGCGGGCCTGGCCGCGCGCGGTGTCGCCAAGGGCGACCGTGTGGCCATCCTCGCCCGCAACTCGCACGGCTTCGCGGCGCTGCGCTTTGCGCTGGCGCGCATCGGTGCGGTGCTGGTGCCGATCAACTTCATGTTGAAGGCCGAAGAGGCGGCGTACATCCTGCGCCACGCCGGCGCGCGCATGCTGGCCACCGACAGCGGCCTCGCCGAGTTGGCGCGCGCCGCGGCGGCGCGCGACACCGCCGTCGAGCAGTTGCTGTGGTTGCCGTCGGAAGAGACGAGCGCGCCTGCCGCCGGCATGACGACGCTCGATGAACTTGCTGCATGCACCGAGCCGCTGCCGCCGGTCGCGCTGTCCGGCAGCGACCTGGCGCAGATCGTCTATACCAGCGGCACCGAGTCGGCGCCCAAGGGCGCGATGCTGACGCACGACGCCGTGATGTGGCAGTACGTCAGCTGCGTCGTCGATGCGTCGATCGCCGCGGAAGACTTTGCGCTGCACGCGCTGCCGCTGTACCACTGCGCGCAGCTCGACGTGTTCTTCGGCCCGGCGATCTACGTCGGCTCGTCCAATGTCATCACCGCCAAGCCGACGCCGGACAACCTGCTGCCGTTGATCGAGCGCCACCGCATCACGTCGTTCTTCGCGCCGCCGACGGTGTGGATTTCGCTGCTGCGCTCGCCGCTGTTCGATCGCACCGACCTGTCGAGTCTGGCCAAGGGCTACTACGGCGCGTCGATCATGCCGGTGGCGGTGCTGCGCGAGTTGGCCGAGCGCTTGCCGAAAGTGCGCTTGTGGAACCTCTACGGCCAGACCGAGATTGCGCCGCTGGCGACGATGCTCGGCCCCGACGACCAGTTGCGCAAGCCCGGCTCGTGCGGACGCGCGGTGCTCAATGTCGAGACGCGCGTCGTCGATGACGCGATGCGCGACGTCAAACCTGGCGAGGTCGGCGAGATCGTGCACTGCAGCCCGCAACTGCTGTCGGGCTACTTTCATGACGACGAGCGCACCGCGGCGGCGTTCGAGGGCGGTTGGTTCCATTCCGGCGACTTGGCGACGATCGACGACGAAGGTTTTATCTCCGTCGTCGATCGCAAGAAAGACATGATCAAGAGCGGCGGCGAAAACGTCGCCAGCCGCGAGGTCGAAGAGGCGATCTACCGTTTGGCCGGCGTCAGCGAAGTGGCGGTCATCGGCCTGCCGCACCCGCGCTGGATCGAGGCCGTAGTCGCCGTGGTCGTGCGCAAGCCCGACGCTGCGGCGCTCGACGAGGCGGCGCTGCTGGCGCATTGCGCACAGCACCTCGCAACGTTCAAGACGCCCAAGCGCGTGGTCTTCGTTGAGGCGCTGCCGAAGAACCCGAGCGGCAAGCTGTTGAAGCGCGAGCTGCGCGAGGCGCATGCGCAACTCTTCGACGGCACGTGAGCGCAGTCGAAGATGAGCCGCTGATCGTCGCGCTGCGCGCGGCGTTTGCCGCGCATGCCGATGCTGCGCAGGCGGTGCCGATGCAGGCCTACATGAAGTCGGCGCTGCCGTTCTACGGCATCGCGGCGCCGCTGCGGCGCCGGCTCACTGCCGAGGCGGTGAAGAGGCACCCGGCGCAAGACACCGCCGCGCTCGCGCGCACGATGCGCGCGCTGTGGCGCAGCGCGCGCTTTCGTGAGGAGCGCTACGCGGCGGTGGAGCTGCCGCGCCTCGGGCGTGTGCATCCGAAGCTCGTCAACCTCGATCTGCTGCCCGTTGTGCAAGAGATGATCACGAC
>JANMHY010000222.1:0-14401 GCA_031375525.1 Burkholderiales bacterium | reverse complement strand
TGGTGGGGATGGGCTGGCTGCAGATCGCCGGCAGCCGCCTGCGCGGCAGCAAGGGCGGCCCCACCGAGCCGCAGTTGCGCGGCGATCACTACGACATGACAGCGTGGCGTCGTGGCTTCGAGCGCGTGCACAAAGCGCTCGGCTGGCTGGCGGTGGCGGCGTCTGCGGTGGTCATCGTGCTCGGCCTGGTGATCGTCGATGCGCCGCGCTGGATGCTGCTCGCGCTGTGTCTGTGGTGGCTGGCGTTCGTGCTCGCCTTCGTGCGGCTGCAAGCGCGCGGCCGCTGCATCGATACCTACCAGGCCATCTGGGGCCCCGACCCCGCGCACCCCGGCAACCGCGTGCCGCCGACGGGCTGGGGAGTGCGCCGCCCGCCTGCCATGAAAGAACGCTGACATGGCCGGCCTGGAGTTGAAGAACGTCGTCAAACGCTTCGGTGACGTCACCGTCGTGCAGCAGCTCGACCTGGCGGTAGAGGAGGGCGAGTTCCTCGTCTTGCTCGGCGAGTCGGGCTGCGGCAAGAGCACCACGCTGCGCATGGTGGCAGGGCTGGAGGAAGTGACCGAAGGGCAGATCTTCATCGGCCAGCGCGACGTGACGAACGCGCACCCGATGGCGCGCGACATCGCCATGGTGTTCCAGAACTACGCGCTCTATCCGCACATGAACGTGGCGCAGAACATGAGCTTTGCGCTCGACCTGGCCGGGCGGCCGGCAGCGGAGATTCAAAGCAAGGTGGCGACGGCGGCCAAGGTGCTCAACATCGAGCACCTGCTGCAACGCAAACCGAAAGAGTTGTCGGGCGGCCAGCGACAGCGCGTGGCGATCGGCCGTGCGATCGTGCGCGAGCCCAAGGTGTTCTTGTTCGACGAGCCGCTGTCGAACCTCGACGCCAAGCTGCGCGGCCACATGCGCGCCGAGCTGGCACTGCTGCACGAGCGCCTGGGCAAGACGACGGTCTATGTCACGCACGATCAGGTGGAGGCGATGACGCTGGCTAACCGCATCGTCATCTTCGACAAGGGCCGCATCCAGCAGATCGGCACGCCGGGCGATGTCTTCCAGGCGCCGGCCAATGTCTTCGTCGCCGCCTTCATCGGCACGCCGACGATGAACCTGCTGCAAGCGCGGCTGGTGCAGAGCGAGTTGCGCGGCGAAGGCTTTGCGCTCGCGGCGCCTGAGTGGTTGTCGCGGACCGCCGCTGCCGATGGCCGCGCGCTCACGGTGGGCTTTCGGCCGCAAGCGGTGCGCACGTCGGCGCAAGGCGCGCTGCGGCTGCGCGTCGCGGTGTGCGAGTACCTCGGCACCGAAAGCCAGCTCGTCGGCACACTCGGCAACTCGGGCTTGCGCCTCACCGCCACCGTGCCCGGTGATGCGCACGGCCTGCTGCACAGCGAACTCGCATTCGACGTGCCGCCCGACCAATGGCATGTGTTCGATGCCGGCAGCGGCCAGGCGCTGCGGCCCTGATCTCACTTCACAAACCCCACGAAAGACCCACGATGAAACGCAGAAACCTCGTCAACGCCGGCGCCATCACCGTCTTCGGCGCCGCGCTTCCCTTCGGTGGCGCGCGCGCGCAGAACCGCTATGCCAAGTACGCCGGCAAGACCGTCGTCATGAACGTGCCTGCGCACCCGCACTACGACGCGATGGCCAAGCTGCTGCCCGAGTTCACGCGTGAGACCGGCATCAAGGTCGAGCTCGACAAGCTCGCCATCGGCCGCCTGAAAGAAAAACAGTTGCTCGAAATGGCCAAGCCACAGGGCGACTACGACCTGGCCTGCTACATCGTGATGTGGAAGACCGAGTACGTGTCGAAGAACCTGGTGCAGCCACTGGAGCCGTTCTTCGCCAATGCGGCGCTGGCCGACCCGGCCTACGACATGAAGGACATCATCCCGATCTACCTCGAGAACCTGGGCCTCGTCGGCGGGCCGAAGGACTACCTCGCCGGCCCCGGCGCCAAGCTCTACGGCCTGCCCTACGGCGCCGAGACCTCGGTGCTCGCCTACCGGCGCGACATCTTCGCCAAGCACGACTTGAAGCCGCCGGAGAACTACGAGCAGTTCGCCAAGCTGCTGCGCGTGTTGAAAGACAAGGAAGGCATCGGTGCGCTGACCTCGCGCGGCCAGGCCGGCCACCAATGTGTGCATGCCTGGCTGCTGCACCTGAACCCGCTCGGCGGCAGCGTCTTCGATGCGCAGTGGAAACCGCGCTTCAACGATGCGCAGGGCATCGCGGCGTTGAAGTTCCTGCAAGAGGTGGTGGCCACCGGGCCGGCCGGCATTGCGGGCTACGGGCAGGGCGAAGCCAACACCGCATTCCTGCAAGGCCAGGCCGCGATGTACTTGGACTCGACCTCGCTGGCCAGCGTCATCGCCGACCCGGCGCGCAGCAAGGTGGTCGACAAAGTGAGCTGGGCGCTGCACCCGGCCGGCACACGGCGTGCGTCGCAATCGGGCGGCCTCGGGTTGACGATCCCGAAGAACGCGAAGAACGCCGACGCCGGCTTTTTGCTGCTGCAATGGCTGACGAGCAAGGCGCAAGACAAGGCCGTCACCAAACTCGGCGGCGCACCGATGCGCAACTCGACGATGGGCGACGCCGACCTCGTGCGCCAGTACCCGGAGTTCATCACCTTCAAGGAAGCGCTGAAGTACTCGAACCCCGATTGGCGGCCGATCATTTCGGTGTGGGACAGGATCAACGTGCAGGCGCTCGGCGTGGGCATCTCGGAAGCGCTGACGGGCAAGAAGAGTGCTGAAGACGCACTCAACGGCATGGTGCCGCAGGTCACGCAGATCATGCGCGAGGCCGGCTACAAAGTCTGAGATGACAGCCCCCACGCTTGTCGCTTCGCTCTGGCGCTGCCCCCCGAGGGGACGCAGTTCGGCTTGGGGCGGCCCGGCGCCGAACTGATGCGCACGCCGCGCTGGGCGCCCGTCCTCTTCGTCGGCCCGGCCGTCCTCGTGATGGCCGCGGCCTGCCTGTATCCGGTGCTGTCGGCGTTTCAACTCGCGGGCTACGACTGGAGCATGGGCACGCCGTGGAGCAGCGCGCGCTGGGTCGGCTGGGACAATTTCGTTTCGGCGTTCTCCAATGCGCGTGTGTGGTCGAGCCTGTGGACGACGCTGCTGTTCGCTGCCGTCTGCGTGAGCGCCGAGATGGTGCTCGGCATCGCGCTCGCGCTGGCGCTTGAACACCCGGTGCGCGGCATGGCGTTTTTTCGCACGCTGTTCATCTTGCCGATGATGATCGCGCCGATCGCCGTCGGCCTGGCCTGGCGCTACATGTTCGATGCGCAGTTCGGCCTCATCAACGCGCTGCTCGCCGTCTTCGGCATCGGCGCGAAGACCTGGCTGGCCGACCCGACGCTGGCCTTCATCGCCATCGTCATCGCCGACGTCTGGCAGTGGACGCCCTTCGTCTTCATCATGATGATCGCCGCACTCGCCAACGTCGACAGCTCGGTGATCGAGGCCTCGCGCATCGACGGCGCGCGTTGGTGGCAGCAGACCTTTCTGGTCAAACTGCCGATGGTGATGCACGTCATCGCGATCACGCTGATGATGCGGCTGATCGACGCCTTTCGCGTGCTCGAAGTGATCTACGTGCTGACTTTCGGCGGGCCCGGCGACAGCACCGAGATCCTGGCGCTGCACATCTACAAGACGGCCTTTGTCGGCCAGCAGCTCGGCGTGGCGGCGGCCATCAGCGTCTTGTTGCTCGTCGTCGTGGCGCTGCTCTCGTGGGGCGCGTTGCGCTTGTCGAACCCGATGAAAGGCGAGCCGCGATGAAGCGCTCGCCGGGGCTGGTCGCCGCGCACTACTCGATGCTGATCGTGCTGGCGTTTCTGTGCGTCGCGCCGATCGCCGTGATCTTCGCCACCAGCCTGCGCCAGCAGGTGCAGATCTTTGCCGAGCCGCTGAACTTCCTGTTCTTGCCGACGCTCGAGAACTACCGCGCGGTCTTGCAGGAAGACAAGCTCGACCGCTACCTCGGCAACAGCCTGATCGTCGGCCTCGGCGCGACGATCATCACGCTCGTGCTCGGCTGCATGGCGGCCTACGGCCTGGCGCGCTTTCGCTTCACCGGCCGCACGACCGTCGCCTACACGACGCTGTTGCTGCGCACCGTGCCGCTGGCGGTGCTGGCGATTCCGGTGTTCATGATCTGGAGCGAGTGGAAGCTCGTCAACAGCCTGTGGGGCCTGGTGCTGCTGTATGTGGCGGTGAATCTGCCGTTCACGATCTGGCTGCTCTACGGCTTCGTGCTGCAGGTGCCGGTGGAGCTGGAAGAGGCCGCGGCGATCGACGGCTGCGGGCCGCTGCGCGTCTTCACCAAGGTGCTGCTGCCGCTGATGGCGCCGGGCCTGGCGGCGGCATCGATCTTCACCTTTCGCATCGCCTGGAATGAATTCATCCTCGCCCTCGTGCTCACCGACCGCGGCACGCGCACGCTGCCGGTCGCGGCGTCGCTGTTCATCACCGACATCGGCGTCGATTGGGGCCGTGTGATGGCGATGGGCAGCCTGATCGCGATCCCGCCGCTGATCTTCACCTTCGTCGCGGCGCGGCAGATCATCACCGGCCTGACCGCCGGCGCGGTCAAAGGCTGAGAGAGCAGGGCGCTTACCGCGCCACAGCGGCTTCGCGCAGGATCGCCCTGGCCAGCTCGATCACCGACAGCGGGCCTGAGCCTTCGGCCTTGTTGTTGATGGTGACGAAGGCCCGATGGCCGTCGGCGAGCGCCGCGACCACAGCCCGCGCCACAGCCTCGCGCGTCTGCACGTCGGGTGCCTGCAAGCTATCGAACGGCGCCCATTGCGCCTTCGCCTGGTTGTAGCGCAGGCCCGGGTGCAGGTTCCAGCGGCAGATGAAGTCGCCGCATCCTGCGGCGCGCGCCGCCTGCATCTGGCTCGCGGCTGGCGGCATGCGGTCGTGCAGGCCGACGCAATATCGAACGTGATGCTGCGCCAGGTGCGCGGTCAAGCGCGGCGTCAGCATGCGCGCGTCACGCAGTTCGAGCGCTGTCAGCGCGGTTGTCGGCATCGCAGGCACGACCGCGCGCCAGAGGGCGCTGAAGCGGTCGAGCAGGGCGTTGCTGTTGCGCAGCCAGGTCGCGGGCAGCGGCGAGATCTGGAACACCAGCGCACCGAGCTTGTCGCCGAGCCCGTCCACAGCGGGCTGCACCGCGATCGCCAGCGCCCGCCGCGCATCGAGGAAAAACGGGTTGTCCTGTAGCGGCGCGCCCGTGTCGGTGGCGCGTAGCACGGCGTCGGTGATCTCGCTCGGCGCCTTGACGACGAAGCGAAAGTCGTCGGGCGTTTGCCGGGCCAGCTTGGCGTAGGTGGCGGCGTCGATGGCACGGTAGAACGTGCGATCGAGGCTGACGGTGCGCAGCAGCGGATGGCGTGCATAAGCGGCCAGGCCATGCCGCGAAAGATCCGCCTCGCTGTACGGCCGGTCGTCCCAGACCAAGCCGGCCCAGCCCGGGAAATACCAGGACGATGTGCCGAGGTGCAGGCGCTTGCCGAAGGCCGCTTCGAGCTGCGTTGCGATCACCGACCACTGCTCGTCCGCGGGGGCCGCACCGACGCGTCCGGGTGACGCTGGGTCGTCTCGCGCGGCGGGCGCAGGCAGCGTGGCCGTGTCGAACAGATCGCCCTGGACGGTGGCGGCCACACGCAGGCGGCGCGGTGTGACGCTAGCCACGTGAGGGCACCTCGGCATCCAGGCGGGCCATCGCCAGACGCCAGTAGTAGCAAAGCCAGGTGCAGACGCCGGCGGCTTTCGGAATGTCTTCGAAGGCGGTGGCATCGCGAACGAAACCATCGACCAGCACCGAGACCACGAAAAGCAGACAACCGATGACCCAGAGCAGCATGTCGCTGTCCAGCAGCACGGCGCGATAGCGCAGCGTCAGCGCGAGCAGGCCGAGCGCGTAGAAGACGATGAGCACGCCCTCCTGCAAGCCAAGGCGCGGGTAGACGACCTCGTGGAGCATGAAGAAGTCATCCAATCCGAGGGCCGTCAACAGCGCGCCCGAGCCGAGCAGGAAGGCGGCGCACTCGCGCTGGCCGGGGAAGCGGTGCAAGACGGCTGCGCCGGCAAAGCAGGTCGTGGCAGCCGCACACCACAGCAGCGCGCCGATGTTGGACAGCAGCCCAATGTAGAACTTGGCCCCCAGCGACGCCGCCACATCGCGCGTCAACAAGGCCAGCGGGGTGCCCGTGGCAGCGCTCAGCGCGACCAGGGCCATCGTCGCCGCGCTGTACAGCGCCAACAGAACCAGCAGCACCGGCAACAAGGCGCGCCATTGGCCGGCACCGGTCGACAACATCTTCACTGCCAAGCCATAGAGCCCCCGCACCGAGAGGTCCAGCGGCGAGCTCGGCACCGAAGCCATGGCGTGAAGGTTCTTGTTTGCATCCATGGTTCGCCCAGTGTCTCAAAGTTGCCGCCAGGGTGCGCCCCCCCGAAACTCGCTTTCGTCGTCGCCAAGGCACAGTAGTCGTATCGCCGGTGGAGTTGCTACGATGATTGCGACGAGCCGGTGGCTCAGCAAATAAAAGTAAGGATCGATGACCGAACCACCGCCGCCGGACCAGGCCATTGCGCAGCGCAGATTGCTGTCGGCCCTGCTGGTCCCGTTTTCGTACTTCTTCCTGACACGCGTGGCGACGGGCCGCCAAAGAATTGGCTGGGCGTTCAGCTACCTGTTGCCGGTGCTGGCGCTGCCGGTGCTCGCCGGCCGGGCGTGGACCACGTTGCCGTTGACGCTGCTGGCGGTGATCGCGGTGTACGCAGCTTATGAATTCGGCTACATCGTCAACGACACGGCCACGGTCGCTCGCGAGGCCTCGCCGACGCAGCGACTCGATGGCCCGGCGCGGCAATGGATCAAGGCCCGCCTGCTGCCGGCGTTTTGCGTGCGGTTCTTGGTGGGCAGCGCCTGCATGGCCGTCGTCGCGTTTTCGTTGGCACCACCCGCACTGGGCGCGCTCCTGGCGTGGGGGGCGATCTGGCCGTTGTTTGCTCTGTACAACCGGTGGCGCGGGTTGATCACGATCCCGCTGTACCTGCTGCTCGTCAGCGTGCGCTTCGTGCTGCCGGTATGGGCCACCGCCGGCGCCACGGGCACACTTTTCGACGGGTTGCTGTTGCTGTTGCTCTATCCGCTGCCCACTGCCGTCGTGGCGTCGTGGAAGCCACGTTATGGCCTGGCGTTTCTCGCGAAGCCCTTCGGCAACGAACACCGCTTCCGCCTCATTTGGCATGGCGCGCTGTTGGCAGCGGCGGTGATCGGCGCCTGGCTGTCGCCGCAGTGGGTGAGCTGGCCCTTTGTCGCCGCTTGCGCCTACTACTTGATCACACGATTGGTGTCGAACTGGGATCGCCGCGCCACGCTGGCGGCACTGTCGCCGCAGGGCGGCGCGTTCTCGTTTGCAACGCTGCGTGTGGCGCTCGGCAACATGGCGTGGATCCTGGGCGACAAGGCCCTGGCCATGGCGCTCGGCTTGCTGATCTTCGGCATGATCGGCCGCGCACTGGGCCCGGTGGGCGCCGGTCACTTCGCCTTTGCGGCAGCGCTGCTCCAGGTCGCGCTCGGCCTCAGCCTGGTGTGCTCGGCATCCGGGCTGCTGCCGCGGTTTTGCCGCATGCATGCGGCGCTGCCCGGCGCCATTGCCAACGTCTTTGCCGTGCGCATGGCGGCCAGCCTGGCATCGCTGGCCGCGGTCTCGATCTATTGCCTGCTGATCATCGACATCCCCGAGCGCCGCACCGTCTCGATGGTGCTGCTGCTGGCGGTGCCGTTGATCGAGCCGTTCGCCGTGATCGCGATGTACTGGAACAGCCGCAACCACAACCGCCCCAACGTCATTGCGCGCGCCAGCGGGCTGCTGGCCCGCACCGCGTGCATCGCCATCGGCATCGCGCTGGGCGCTGCCTGGTGGCTGCTGGCCATGGCCTGGGTGCTCGAAGCGGCGATCAATGCCCTCATACAGACCTGCCAGTTGCGTGTTGCGCTGCCGGGGCGGCCATGGCTTGCCTTCGTCAGCCGGCGCCGCTGCGAGGCCTACCTGCGCTTCGGCGCACGGTTCGTCGTCGGCTCGTGGCTGCACGTCCTCTACACGCGGCTCGACCGATTGCTGCTCGGCGAGCGCATGGCCGAAGAGCCCTTCGGCCTGTATGCAACCGCGATGCAGCTGATGGACGTCTGGATCCAGGTGGCCAACCTGATCGGCGTGTCGCTGGCCACCGCGTACCTGTACCGGCGCATCCGCGCCGGCAGCTACATGCCGGCGTTCTTCGCTACGGCGGGGTTGATGTCGGCGGTCGGGCTGGCCGGCCTGGCCGGGGCTTGGCTGTTCGGCGCGCAGATGCTGCGTCTGGTGTTCGGTGCGCCCTTCGTCGCCAGCCAGCCTTACTTGCTGTCCGGCTCCGCGCTGGCCGTGCTGCTCTTTGCCAACCAGATCGTGCAGTTGACGATGGCCACGCTCGACCGGCCGACGTCTTTGGTCATCATGTGGCTGGTGGCGGTGGCCGTAGCGGTGCCAGCGATCGTGTTCGGCTATGACGTGATCGGAGCCCACGCCGGGCCTGCCGGACTCGCCTGCGGCCTGGTTGCCGGCTGGATCAGCCTGGCCTTCACGCGCCGTCGCAGCGCGTGACCGCGGCACGCCCTCGAAGCAGGGCCCCGCACGCGGGCGGGGCGCGAGCGTGTTGCACTGCCACGTGGACAAGGGATAACGCCGTGAAATGCGTACACGAACAATGGCTGCACATCGCGCACACAGATCGCGAGCAGGCCATCCAAGGGAGTACGTCGTGCAAACTCATCGATTCAATCCGAGCTCAACCGGCACGCGCTGGCAGCGCGGCATGGCGTGGATGGCGGTCGCGCTGTCTGCCGCCCTGGTGGGCTGCGCCCTTGCGCCCGGCATGCAACTGGACACGGCGTCGAGCGAGGTCAAGGCGCGGGTCAATTTGCAGACGCTCGACATGACGCTGATCCGCGAGCTCGACGACCAGCGCCGCGTCAAATCAAACGGCAAAGCAGCCTTGCCCGCGACATTTCGCAGCGACAACGGGCGCTACGAGTACCGTGTGGCGGCGCAAGACATCCTGCGCGTGACCGTGTGGATGCAGCCTGAGTTGACCAATCCGAGCGGCACCACGACCGAGCTGTCCGGCCGCGTCGTTAACTCCGACGGCACGATGTTCTTCCCGCATGTGGGCACGTTCGCGGCCGCCGGGATGACGGTCGGCGAGATCCGCGAGCGCATCGTCAAGGGCCTGTCGCGCGTGCTGCGCTCGCCGCAGGTGGATGTGTCGGTGCTGCAGTACCGCGGCCAGCGCATCTACGTCGCCGGTGAAGTGCGCACCCCCGGTGCCGTGCCCGTGACCGACGTGCCGCCCGACCTGACGGACGTGATCGCGCGTGCCGGTGGCGTCACCAGCGAGGCCGACCTGCACGGCGTGACGGTGACGCGCGGCCGCGAGACGCTGCGCCTGGACGTGCAGTCGCTCTACTACAGCGGCGACATGCGGGCCAACGTGCGCTTGAAACATGGCGACGTCGTCAACATTCCCGAGCGCCGCGCCTCGCGCGTCTTCGTCACCGGCGAGGTCGGTCGGCAAACGGCGCTGCCGCTGCCGCGCGGCGACATGACCCTGGCCGATGCGCTGGCCGATGCCGGCGGCGTCAACCCGCTGTCGGCCAGTGCCGGCCAGGTCTTCGTGATCCGCAATGGCGACGACAACCGGCCGCAGGTCTATCACCTCAATGCCGCCGCGGCCGACGCCTTGCTGCTGGCCGACAAGTTCACGCTACAGGCCCGCGACGTGGTCTATGTCGACACCGCGCCGGTGGTGCGCTGGTCGCGCATGATCAGCAACATCCTGCCCTCGGCATCTTTCCTGCGTGACGCGTGGGTCGACAACAAAATCATCCGATGAACACCTACCCGATCGAACGACGCGCCGCCAACAGGCTGCCGCAGTCGCCTGCACTGGGCGACGCCTTGGGCCTGCGCACCGCCGTTGACGCGGTGTTGCAGCACGGCCGGCTGGCGCTGGCGGCATTCGTGCTGGTTTTTGGCGCGGCGCTGCTCTACCAGTTGCTGAGCGCGCCGGTGTTCCGCGCCGACACCGTGCTCGAAATCGACACCAAGGCCCGCAGCTCGCTGCTGCCGACGTTGTCGAGCAACGACCGCGGCGGGGCCACGCTCGAGCCGCAGCTCATCGCCGGCGAGATGGAGGTGCTGCGCTCGCGCGAGGTCATGTTCCCGGTGATCGTGGCCAACGGCGCGGACATCGAGCTGAGCGGCGCGACGCGCTTCGGCTTCCTGCCGACCGGAGCGAGGCACGGCATCGACGTCGTGCAGTTCCAGGTGCCCGACAACCAGCGCGGCAAAGAATTCACGCTGCGCGTCGAAGGCAACCGCTTCGAGTTGGCCGACGCATCGGGAGCTGCGCTCGGCGCTGGCGAGCTCGGCAAAGCCCTGCCATTCAAGATCGGCGGCGGCTCCGGCTCGATCGCGGTCAACGGCGGACCGAATGCGCCGCGCGCCGCGTTCACGCTGCGCTCGCAGGTCCTGCTCAAAGCCTATGAGAACACGCTGATGCGCTTGCGCATGTTCGAGCCCTCGCGCGAATCCAACGTGGTGCGCATCAATTACGAAGACAGCAGCCCGTCGCGGGCCGCAGCGCTGCTCAACGCGATGGTCGAGCGCTACGTGAACGAGGCGGTCAAGCGGCGTGCGCTCGAGAGCGAAAAAGCGCTGGCCTACCTCGAGAACCAGCTGCCGCCGCTGCAGGCCCGCGTGGCCGCCGCCGAAGATGCGCTGCGGGCGCAGCAAAGCGTGAGTTCGGCGGCGCCGTTCAGCGCAGAAGCCGAGGCCATGCTGCGCCAGCGCACCGACCTCGAGCGCCAGCAGGTGGACTTGCGCGTCAAGCGCGATCAGTTGTCGCAGACGCTGACGCCGCAACACTCCGATCTGGCCGCGGTGATTGCGCAGCAAGTCACGGTGCAGCGCGCGCTCGACCGCGTTCAGGACAGCGTCAACCAGTTCCCGGTGCAGCAACGCCGACTGCAGCCGCTGCTGCGCGAAGTGCAGATCAGCACGCAGATGTACACCGCGATGCTGACCCACGTTCAGCAGTTGCGCGTGCAAACCGCCAGCGGCCTGCCGAGCGCGCACCAGATCGATGCCGCGGCGGTACCGGTCGAGGCGGTGCGGCCTCGCGCGGCCGCGGTGCTGTCGATCGGCGCCGGCCTGGGCATGCTGCTGGCGCTGGCCGCGGTGCTGGCCCTGCGCGCGCTGCATCCCACGGTGGCCGACAGCCACGATGGCGACTTGCCGGCCAGCGCGCCGACGCTGGGCGTGATACCGCTGAGTGAAGCCCAGGCGCGCCTGATGGACAGCGGCTGGCGCGACAGCGCCATCGAAGAGATGGGCACCCACCGCATCCTGGTGCGCTCCGCGCCCAGCGACCCGGCCGTGGAAAGCCTGCGCGCGATCCATCTGGCGCTGATGGTGCGCCTGCGCAACCACGCCAGCACGGTGATCATGGTGACCTCGCCGTCGCCGGGTTGCGGCAAGGGCTTCATCGCCGCCAACCTCGCCGCCGTGATGGCCGAGGCCGGCAAGAGCGTGCTGCTGATCGACGGCGACCTGCGCTCGCCGCGCGTGCACAAGCTGGTCGGCCTGGACGAGCACGCCCACGGCCTGTCCGACGTGCTCTTCGGCGAGCGCACGATCGACGAAGTGGTGCGCCGGCATGCGTCGATCGACATCGACGTCATCCTGCACGGCACGGTCACAGAAAACCCCGGTGCGCTGCTGCAGTCCAATGCGCTGGAGCGCGTCCTGGCGACGCTGCGCGAGCGCTACGACCACGTGGTCATCAACGGTGGGGCCCTCTTGCCTTCGGGCGATGCCGTGGCGATCGGCCGCCTGGCCGACGCGACGGTGATGGTGGTGCGCTCCGAGCACACACCATTGCGCGAAACGCAGGCAGCCCAGCGACGGCTCGAGCAGGCGGGCATCAAGCTCGAAGGCATCCTCGTCAACGGCGCCAAGCGCAACCGCCTGAACAGCTCGCGCACGTACTGACCGGCGCCGTGGTGAACCCGTCCGTGACCCTGAGCCTGCGCGCCAGCAACCCGGCGCGGCCGACGCCGGCTGTGTTGCGGGCGGCCGACCTGTGGTGGCTGCACCCGGCGGCCATCGTGCTCTTGGCGGTGCTGCCGATCTACCTGGGCGTGCTCGCCTTCGACTTCACGCGCGTCGTCAAGAACGTCTATGTGCCGAGCTGGCTGTATGTCTTCGGCATCGTCATGATCGGCGCCGTCGCGCTGGGCGCGCAGTGGGCGCTGTCGCACCGCGCGCAGGGCCCGGCGCTGCGGCCGCCGTCGATCTCGGCGGCGACGATGCTGGTCCTGCTGGTGCCGACGATGGCGGCCTATGCGATCTGGTTCGGCCCGCTGCTGCTGCAGCCGCAGTTGCTGCTGGAGATCGCGCAGGGCACGCGCAAGGAGGTCCGCGACTCGATCTCGACGATCCCGGGCGTGACCACATTCACCCAGTTCGGCGTGGCCTATGCCATTGCCTACGCGCTCAAGCAAGGCGCCGGCGTGCAGCGCATCAGCGCCTGGGAGCGGGCCGGCTTCGCGCTCATCGTGCTGCTGGCGGTGTTTCGCGCCTATGCCTGGGCCGAACGCCTGGCCGTGCTCGAAGTGCTGGTGTGCTATTCGGTCGCGCGCCTGGCCTACTTGCCGCTGGCGACGGCGCGCTTGCGGCGCATCGTGACCTTCGCACCGGCGGTGGCGCCTTTCGTCCTCTACGGCATCTTCACCGCGTCGGAATACTTCCGCTCTTGGGAGTTCTACGCCAAGCAGTACGACTCGGTCTGGGCGTTCACCTTCGAGCGCCTGCTGACCTACTACGCCACGGCCGTCAACAACGGCATCGGCATCCTCGTCGAAACGTCCGACTGGCCGTACTACAACGGCGCCTTCGCGCTCGACTGGCTCTACATCATGCCGGGCGTGGCCAGCCTGTTCGAAGCGGCCTTCGGCAACCCGCGCCCGATCACAGGCTTTTTCCTCGACACCTATCTGCGCCCGGAGTTCAACAGCCCGACGGCGTACTTCCGCATGGTGTTCGACCTCGGCTACTTCGGCTCGCTGCTGTTCTGCCTGGTGCTGGGCTACCTGATAGGCCGCGCCTACGCGGGCTTTCGGCGCGGACACATCTTCGGCCTGCTCGTCTATCCGGTGGCCGTGCTGTTTCTCATCGAATCTCTGCGCTACAGCTATCTCGGTGAAACCCGCGTCGTGCCGCTGGCCGCCGGCTTGCTGCTGATCGGGCTGGACATGCGGCGCCTGCGCCGCCTGGCCTCGAGAGGCTGACTAACCGAGCGCGCGGCGGTTGCTGTCCGAGGCGCGGGGCAGGGCGGGTGTCGCACCCGCCGCGCGGTCGACGCGCACCAGCCTGACGGCGTTGCGCCGCGCCGGCGCTGCGTCCGCGGCCAGACCGTAAAGCGCTAACAGTCGCGAGCCAAAGCGGGCGCTCGTGAACCGCTCCTTGGCATCGAGGCGCGCCGCCGTCGAAAAGCGCTCGCGCAAGCTCACATCCTGCAGCAGGCGGCGCGCGGCGACGAGCAGGGCGTCGGTGTCTTCGACGACAAAGCCGGTGATGCCTTGGCGCACCGCGTCGCGGTTGCCGACAACGTCGGTGGCGACGCAGGGCACGCCGGCGGCCAGCGCCTGCAGCACCGACAGTGGCATGCCTTCCCAGCGCGAGGTCTGAACGTAGATCGAGGCCTCGCCGAGCAGTTGCAGGATGCGCGGCTGATCGACCCAGCCCGTGACCTCGACGCCGGCCGCGCGCAGCCGCGCTTCGTCGCCGGCCGCGCCGCTGCCGATCCAGACAAAACGCGCCGGCACGTCGGCGATGCGAAAGCGCAGCGCCATCTCGGCAAAGCGCTCCGGCGCCTTTTGATAGCAGACGCGACCCATGGTCACGACCAGCGGCGTCTCGCTGCCGCGGCGCTGCACATGGAAATAGGCGTCATCGACGGCGTTCTCGAGCACCCGCGCCGGGCGCGGTCCGAGGCCGGTGAGCAATCTGGCTTCGCTGCGGCTGCACCCCACCGGCGTGCACGGCACGGCGCGCGCCGCCAGCCACTCCAGGGCCTTGAATGCGACGCTGGGCACGAGCCAGCGCCGGTTCAGGAATGACAGGCCGTGCGGCGAGTAGAGCACCCGCGACGGGCGCTGCAAGCCCGAGAGAGCCAGGCGGCCGATGAACCCGGCCTTGGAAGAGTGCAAGTGGACGGTGGTGAGATCGGCGCCAGCGTCGAGTTGAGTCGCCAGGGCCTTGCGCAGC
>JANMHY010000221.1:0-1512 GCA_031375525.1 Burkholderiales bacterium | reverse complement strand
CGGCCTCACCTTCCCCAGCTTCGAGGTGCTGCGGCCGATACCGCCGCTGGCCTGGGTGCCGGTGTCGATCATCTTCTGGCCGACACAGGAACTGTCGATCGCCTTCGTCACCTTTCTCGGTGCGTTTTTCACCGTGGTGATCAACGTGCTGGGGGGTGCCAAATCGATCGACAGCCGTTACTTCCAGGCCGCGCAGGCGATGGGCGCATCGCAGTGGGACATCTTCCGCCGCGTGGTGCTGCCGGCCACGTTGCCGTCGATCGTGGTCGGCTCCTCGGTGGGCATGGGCATCACCTGGAACGTGGTGGTGGCCGCCGAGATGATCTCCGGCGGCGGCAACAGCGCCTCCGGCGGCGGCCTCGGATTCTTCATCTGGAACTCCTACGTCGGGGGCTCCTACGAGCAGATCGTCGTCGGCATGATCAGCATCGGCATCGCGGGGTTTGCCTGCAGCGAAGTGCTGCGCGCGCTCGGCGGCCTGGCCACTCCCTGGCTGCAGAAACGATAGGCATCACCCATGGCACAGAGCAACACGACGCCCGCTGGCACCGCGCCCAAGACGGCTGGTGAGATCCAGGTCAAGGGCATCACCAAGGCCTATGGCACCGGCTTGTTCACCAAGACGGTGGTGCAGGATTGTTCGTTCACCATCGAGCGCAACAAGCTCACCGTGATGATCGGCCCCTCGGGCTGCGGCAAGAGCACGCTGATCCGCCTGCTGGCGGGTTTCGAGAAGCCGACCAGCGGCAAGGTCACGATCGACGGCAAGCCGATCACCGGCCCGGGCAAGGACCGTTTGGTCGTGTTCCAGGAGTCGGCGCTGTTCCCCTGGATGACGACCTACGACAACATCATGTACGGCCCGCGTGCGCGCGGCGAGGACACGCCGGAGTCGCGCAAACAGGCTGAATTCCTGCTGGAGAAGGTGGGCCTCAAAGCCTTCCGCAAGAAGTACCCGCCGCAGTTGTCGGGCGGCATGCAGCGCCGCGCCGAGTTGGCACGCGCGATGATCAACAACCCCGACGTGATGATCCTCGACGAGCCGTTTCGTGGCCTCGATGCAATGTCCAAAGAGTTGATGTGGGAGTACTACGCGGGGCTGTTCGAAGAGTCGCACCGCACCAACTTCTTCGTCACCACCGACATCGATGAAGCGATCTTTCTGGCCGACCGGCTGATCGTCATGACCAACACGCCGACCAAGGTCAGGGCGACGCTCGAAGTCAACATCCCGCGGCCGCGCCGGCTCGCCAACACCTTCGACAACGACCACGCGAACCAGGTGAAGATGCAGGCGCTCTCGCTGCTGCACGAGGAGGCGATGAAGTCCTTCTCGGGTGGCAGCCGCGCCGCGGCCGATTTCGTCGAAGCCTACTCAAAACGCAGCAGCGACGCCCCGGCAGCCAGCAAGCAGCCGTGACAACACGCTTAAAAAATCCAACAAGGAGAACTCGACATGGCTAAAAAAGTGATCGACATGCGCAGCCGCCCTGCGTACCTGCACGACTTCTA
>JANMHY010000150.1:0-2045 GCA_031375525.1 Burkholderiales bacterium | reverse complement strand
GACGGCGTCGTCAACTCTGCGCTGCGCTTCCGCGCGCAGGCGCCACTCGTCGATCAGTTGCTGCGCGAGATCGGCATCGAAGGCGGCGACATCCAGCGCCTCGTCGGCGGCGCCAGCGGCGCGGCCAGCGCGCTACCGCCGGCGTCACCGAAGAACGAATGATGATCCGCGTCTATGTCTCGTCGGTGATCGACGCCGCCGCCGACACGCTGTGGTCGCGCATCCGCGACTTCAACGCGCTGCCGCAATGGCACCCCGGCATCGCGGACAGCCGCATCGAAAACGAACAGCCGAGCGACCGCGTCGGCTGCATCCGCCACTTCCACACCAAAGACGGCGGCATGATCCGCGAGCGCTTGTTGGCACTCTCGGACTACGACTACAGCCAGACCTACGAAATCCTCGAAAGCCCATTGGGCGTGGACAACTATGTCGCCACGCTGAAGCTGACGCCGATCACCGACGGCAACCGCAGCTTCGCTGAATGGAGTGCCGAGTTCGATTGCGCGGAAGGCCGCGAGCGCGAGCTGAGCGACACGATCGGCCAAGGTGTTTTCCAAACCGGGTTCGATGCACTGAAGCGGCGGTCGGTGCGCTGAAGTCTTCATTCAACACCGCCCTCACCAGGAGACAAGCCGTGCCGTTTTCAATTTCGAAGATGTTGGTTGCGAGCCTGCTCGCGTCGGGCGTAGCGCTGGCAGTCGCTGCCGAGCCGACGATGAAACTGCCGCCGCTGAAGAAGCAGGCCTCGGTGCAGAAAGTGATCGACGAGCACCTCGATGCGCTGAACAAGTGCGACTGGAACCGGCTGATGGCGCAGTACCCGAACGATGTCGAGATCCACCTGCCCGACGGCCAAGTCATCAAAGGCCGGCAGAAGGTGGGCGATCTGTTCGCTGGCTTTTGCAAGGCACGTCCGGACGGTTTGAAGGGCCTGAAATTCACCAGCGAGAGTTCGTTCCTTGTCGGCAACACGCTCAATGTGATGTGGCGCGCCGAGGCCGATTTCCTGGCCGAGCCGTACAAGGGCTCCGACGCCTACGTCACGCGCGGCGGCCTGATGGCCGCGCAGGTGACGACCTTCGACGGCTCGAAGCTCAAATACAAAAAGTAGATGCTGCAGAAAGTCGTTCGCAGCACCGTCATCGACGCGCCGATCGAGCGCGTCTGGGCGGTGCTGCGCGACTTCAACAGCCACAACCAGTGGCACGGCGTGGTGGAGGCGAGCCGCATCGAAGCCAACGAGCGCAGCGACCAGGTCGGCTGCATCCGCAGCTTCACGTTGAAAGACGGCAACCGCATCCGCGAGCAGTTGCTGACGTTGGACGACAAGCAATTCAAGAGCACGTACTGCATCGTCGATGCCACTGTGCCGCTGCAACGTTACGTCGCCACGATCACGCTGAAGCCTGTCACCGACGGCCAGCGCACGTTCTGGCATTGGGAGTCGAGCTTTGCCACGCCGCCAGAGCGCGAGCGCGAGCTGCGCGACATGGTGGCGCAAGGGGTGTATGAAGCGGGCTTCGAGAATCTGCGCCTGCACTTGCAGCGCGGCAGCGACTTGCGTTCACCCGGCGCTGCCGCGCTGCCCACGGCGCTGCCGATCCAAACACGTCGGGTCGCTGTGCGCCGCTACGGCAGCGCCGAAGAGCTGCGCGCCGAAGACGCGCTGTGCCCTGCGCCTGCACCCGGCGAAGTGCGAATCAAACAGCGCGCGATCGGCGTCAACTATCTCGACATCTATCTGCGCAAAGGCTTCATCCCGCCGATGCTGGCCGAGGGCGGCACGCCGGGCATGGAAGCGGCGGGCAGCGTGCTCGACGTCGGTGAAGGCGTCACCGGCTTGATGCCCGGCGACCGCGTGGCCTATCTCGGCCCGGTGCCCGGCGCGTACTGCGGCCTGCGCTGCGTGCCGGCCGATTGGGTGGTGCGACTGCCTGCCGCAGTGGACGACGACACCGCGGCTGCGGTGCTGCTGAAGGGCCTCACTGCCGACTACCTGTTGCACGATCTGGCGCGCGTCGGCCCTGGCACGCGGGTGCTGG
>JANMHY010000390.1:0-2975 GCA_031375525.1 Burkholderiales bacterium | reverse complement strand
GTCGAGCGGAAACCTGCATCCGACCGAGGGCTACCTGCTGATCGGCGCGCTGCCCGGGCTGGGCGACGAGCCGGGTCTGTACCACTACGCAGCACTCGAGCACCTGCTCGAGCGGCGCGCGGACTGCAGCGCCGCGCTGTTCAGGGCGTTGATGCGCGAGTTTCCGGCGCAGGCCTTTCTAGTCGGGCTGTCGTCGATCCACTGGCGCGAGGTGTGGAAGTACGGCGAGCGCGCATTCCGCTATTGCCAGCATGACCTGGGGCACGCCATCGGCACGCTGCGCATTGCCGCCGCGACCTTGGGCTGGCGTGTTGCGCTGCTGGATGGCCTGGCCGACGCGACGATCGAAGACCTGCTCGGGCTGAACCGCGCCGAGGACTTCGCCGGCGCCGAGCGCGAGCACCCGGCGGCCGTGCTGGCGGTGTGGCTGGCCAGCGCGCCGCGTGAGGTGGCGCGACAGCTCGATCCGGCCGTTGCGCGCGAACTGATGAGCCGCGCGTGCTGGCATGGCACCGCGAACCGGCTCAGCCGCGACGAGCCGGTGCACTGGGGGCTCATCGACGAGGTCGCGATCGCAACGCGCAAACCGGTCGTCGCAGCGCAGGGCTGCGACGCACTCGAATCGCCGCTGGTCGAGGGCACAGGCTTCGCCAGCGCCGATGGGCCTTCGGCCGAGCAGATCATTCTGCAACGGCGCAGTCTGCTGGCCTGCGACGGCCGAACGTCAATCGCGGCCGAAGGCTTCTACCGGATGCTCGCGCGGCTGATGCCGCGCGTCGAGCGGCCAGCGAGCCGGCGTCCGATGCCCTGGGACACGCTGGCCTGGGACCCGACCATCCACCTTGGTTTGTTCGTTCATCGGGTCGACGGCATCGAGCCCGGGCTGTACCTGCTCGTTCGTGACCCGGGCAAGGCGGACCGGCTGCAGCGTGCGATGCACCCGCACTTCGCCTGGTCCGCGCCGCCGGGCTGTCCGGCCGACGTGCCGCTGCACCTGCTCGAGGCTGGCGACGCGAGGCGGCTGGCGACGCAGTTGAGCTGCCACCAGGACATCGCCGGCGACGGCGCGTTTTCGCTGGCCATGCTCGCCGAATACCAGCAGAGCCTGTTCACGCATGGACCGTGGTTCTATCGGCGCCTGTTCTGGGAAGCCGGGCTGATCGGACAGGTGCTGTACCTCGAAGCCGAAGTGGCTGGCCTGCGCGCCACGGGCATCGGCTGCTTTTTCGACGACCCGGTGCACCAGGTATTCGGTCTCGAAGGCCTCGCGTTCCAGTCGCTCTATCACTTCACGGTCGGCGGGCCGGTGGACGACCCGCGCCTGACCACGCTGGCACCGTACGGCGTGGGGCGGACTGCCGCGCTCGTGCAGTGAAGGGCGCGTCCGCGGCGCCGTTCTTCAGTGCACGTGTTGCGCCAGGATCGCCTGCGATACGCTCGCGCGCGTATAGCCCCAGCGCAGCAGCATGCGGTCGTAGAGCGTGCGCTCGAGCTCCCCAATGCAGCCGTCCGCCGCGATGACACAACTGGCCAGGCGGCACAGCAGCAAGCGATGCCGGGTGTCGCGTACGCCGTCGAGGATGTCGTCGATCGCCTCTAAGTCGTCGCTGTGCAGCCAAGCGTGATCCGCAAGCGACTTGCAAGCACCATGGCGAAGCCGGCTGGCGATCTTGAGGAACGCCGCCTCCGACATGCCGATGCGCCTGAAAGCATCGAGCCCTTCGAGCAAGCGCAGCTCGCGCGGATCGAGTTCCGAATGGCTTGCCATGACCATGGCCAGCACCTCGGCCATGGCGGCCGGGCTGTCAGCAGGCAGCGTTTGCGTCGACATAGAGTCCTTCACCAAACCGTAGGGGAGAAGGAAAGGTAGTTCATGGCGGCGAAACTGCCCGCGTGAATTGTGTCCATGTGGATCGGCAACCGATTCGCGACCGCTTGCAGGATCGGCCGCTCGCTGCTGTCGGCGAGACGATGGCGCATGCGGCTTCAGCCGGTGCCGGCTTCCTCGAGCACAGAGAACCGAACCGGCAGGATTTCGCGCGTCGACAGCGTGTCGTTGCTGCCTTTCTCCACCAGCAGGAGTTGCTGCTCGTCGGCCAGGCCGGCGGGGACGACCATCCTGCCGCCCGGCGCCAGCTGGAACATCAGCGCCGGCGGGATCAGCTCGGGCGCCGCGGTGACGATGATCTTGTCGAAAGGCGCGTGGTCGGGCCAACCGGCGCGGCCGTCGCCGACGCGCAACTCGACGTTGGTGCAACCTTGCCGGGCCAGGCGTCGGCGCGCGTCGAGCGCGAGTTCCTCGATCAACTCGATGCTGTAAACATGCTGCGCCAGCTCGGCCAGGATCGCCGTCTGGTAGCCCAGCCCGGTGCCGACCTCGAGCACGATGTCGGTCGGCTGCAGATCGAGCAGATCGGTCATCAGTGCGACGATGAACGGCTGCGAGATCGTCTTGCCGTAGCCGCTCGGCAACGGCATGTCGGCGTAGGCGAGGGGCCGCAACTCGAGGCGCACGAATTCATGGCGTGGCACCCTGCCCATCACGTCCAGGATGCGCCGGTCAAGCGCCGCCTTGCCCAATCGCCCGGTCAGAAAGATCGTATGCGCGGCGATCTGCGCGACCATCTGCTGGCGCAGCACTGCGAAGTCCGGATCGCTCATCGTGAACCCTGGCCAATGAAGCCGATGGGAGCTACCCATCGTACGCCCAGCCGGGCCACGCAACGTGTCGTGCCGCGGGCGCAGACTCTCCCCCCTGATGAGCGACCCATTCGATCTGCGCGTTTCGTCACCGCACAAAACCCGCTTTATGCGGCCGTGCTCGCCGAGTTGCGCGCAGGCTGCAAGCGAACCCATTGGATGTGGTTCGTGTTTCCGCAACACGTAGCGCTCGGGCGCAGCGCGATGGCGGCGCGTTACGGCCTGGCCTCCAAGGCCGAGGCCGCCGCGTACTGGGAGCATGCCGTTCTCGGTGC
>JANMHY010000129.1:0-2872 GCA_031375525.1 Burkholderiales bacterium | reverse complement strand
CTGTCGCCGCAAGCCACCGCCGCGGCGGTGGCCGAGTCGGCCAGCGCCGCCGCTGTCGGCCCGCCGCTGCCGGCGCCGGTGGCAGCCCCGGCCAGCGCGGTCGAGAGCCCGGCCGCGGCCAGCGCGCCGCTGGCCTGTCTGGAGATCGGCCCGCTCGCCCACGCCCCCGCCATCGACCGCGCCGAGCGTGCGCGGGCCCCCGGGCAGCCGGAGCGTGGCGAGCGCGTCTGGGTGCGCGAGCAGCGCCCGGCCGGCGCGCAGTACATCGTCTTCGTCGGCCCGGTGCTGAGCCGCGACGCGGCGCGGCAACGGCGCGAAGAACTGGTCAAGCTGAAGATGAGCTTCGAAGCGGTCGAGCTGCCCGGCGGCCCCTCGAGCGAGAAACAAGGCGGCTACTCGCTCGGCAAGCACGACAGCGAGGCGGCTGCGCAAAACGCGCTCGACGCTTTGCGCGAGCGCGGTCTGCGCAATGCGCGCGTGGCGCTGTTGCGCGCCAGCGGCTCGCCGCGCACCTGGCTGCGCCTGGACAACCTGCGCGGCGCTGCCGCCGACGCGGTGCGCTCGCTGCCAGCGGCACAGCTCGGCGGCCAACCGCCTTCGGCCTGTGTGATGGGCAGCGTGATGTCAATCACGCCGCCGCGCTGAGTTCAGCGCACCGCGACGCGTCGGCGCAGCGCCAGCACCGCGGCGCCGAGGGCAAGCAGCCACAGGGCGCTCATGGCGCCACCGCCGCCGCTGTCGCCGCCGCTGGAGGGCGCTGGGGTCGGATTGGCCGGCCGGTCGGGGCCACCGGCAGCAGCATCGCGCAGCGGCGCGCTGTCGATCACCACGGCGGCGATCCTGGGCGCAACATAGCCTTGCGGGTTGCGAGCGTAGATCAGCGCCTGCTCGACATCGAGGATGCCGGCACCGCAGGTGGCTGTGGTGCACAGGCAGCGCCCCGGGTTGTCGTTGCTGCACGCGGCCACGCCGGGCAACATGGACGTGACGTGCGGCCGCGCCGAGACGCGCAGACCCTGTTCGATCTGCGCAGCCGTCAGCGCCGGGTTGACGGCCAGCATCAGGCTGACCGCGCCGGCGACGATGGGCGTGGAGAAGCTGGTGCCGAAGTAATCAAAGTAGCCGGATGCACCCGGCGCGGTGGTGCCGCTGTTGCCGAGGCTGAGCAGCCCGCTGTCGGCGACGCGACCACCCCAGGCGCCGTCGCTGTCATCGCCGCCGACGGTGGCGACGGCGAGCATCGAGCCGAAGTTGGAATAGGTGCTCTTGAAACCGTCGCGGTTGAGCGCGGCCACGCCGATCACCCCAGGGCATTTGGCCGGCCGTGTCGGCGCTGCGTGCTCGTTGCCCGCAGCGGCCACGATGACGATGCCCTGCGCGCGCAGGTTGTCGATCGTGGGCTGATACGCATCGCATTTGCCGCTGCCGCCGAAGCTGATGTTGATCACCCGCGCCACGTTCTGGTTGGTCTGGAAAAACTCGACGCAATTACCCGAAGTGTCGCTGCGCCGGCAGACCTGCTGGCCCGCCACCCAGCGCATGCCATCGACAATGTCGGCCACGTCGGCGCCGCATTTGGCGGCCACGCGCACCGCCAGCACGCGGCCGGGCCAGTTCATCGAGGCCCCGCCTTCGCCGTTGTTGGTATTGGCCGCGAGCATGCCGGCAATAGCGGTGCCATGCCATGTGCTGTTTTCAATCTGGCAATTCAGCGAGCTGTATTCCTGCCTAGTCAGGTCGGCGCTATCGACCCAATCGCCAGGGTCGGTCGGATCAGTATCGCGGCCATCGCCGTCGTTGGAGAATGTGGTGTCTTCGACCATGTCGTAGCCGCGGATCACTTTGCCGGCGAGATCGGGGTGGTCGACGATGCCGTTGTCGAGCACGGCCACCAGCGAGTCGGTGCTGCCGGTGGTGATCGATGTCCAAGCCCGGAGGTAGTTCGGCGCCCCGTTGCTGCCAGACACCACAGGCTGCAGCCACCACTGTTGGCTGAACCGCGGATCGCCCGGTGCATTGGCCGGCCCGGTGGCCTGCAGGCGGCGCTCGCGCGTGTTCGGCGCCACCCACGCCACGTCGGAGCGCTGCGCTAGTTGCTCCGCCATGGCCTGCGCCTGGGCGGCGGTCATCGGCTGCGCGAAACGCATCAGCTGCGCCGACTCGCCCACCGCGCGGCGCTCGGCAATGTGCAGCGGCGGCATCGCGCCCAGCACGCCTTGCCAACGCGCCTGCTCGCGCTGATGCACACGCTCGCCGTCAGGCGCGCCAAGCGCCCGCTCGCGGGCCAGCGCAGCATGCGTGGGCGCCTCGCGCAACTGCACGATCAGGCCGTGCACGTTCGCCGTGGCATCGGCCGCCCGAGACGACGGCGCGGCGGCGGCGGTAGCGGCCACGGCCACCATCGCCGCCGCCATGGCGCCGGCGCGCGGCCGGCGCATCAGCCAGCCGACCGCTGCCGCCAGACCGAGCAGCCAGCCGGCGGACATGCTGCCACCGCCGCCGCCACCACCGCTGGGCGCCGGCGTTGGCGCCGGCGGCGGTGCCGGCGTGGCCAGCGCCGCCGCGACCGCAGCGCCGGCATCGAGCAGCCCGGCGCCGCAGGTGCCGGTGGTGCAATAGCACTGCAACTGATCGACGTTGCCCGGCGCGGCGCAGGCCTGCAAGGGCTGGCCGGTGGTCTCGTCGGTCAAGCCGCTCGACGGGAACGGCCGTGCGCTCGACTGCATGGCCGCTTTGAGCGCCGCCGGCGTCAGCGCGGGTTGGGCCGAGAGCATCAGCCCCACCGTGCCGGCCACCAGCGGCGACGAAAAACTCGTGCCCACCGAGATGCGGAAGCTGTCGGTCCAGAACGCATCGGCTGCCACGGGCACGG
>JANMHY010000100.1:0-7111 GCA_031375525.1 Burkholderiales bacterium | reverse complement strand
ACGACGGTACGCGAGCAATGCGGCTCAGCCGCCCGACTTGCCCAGCCCGTTCTCGCGCCCCATCACGATCGCTGCGAGCCGCGCTCGTAGCGAGCGAAGCCTTCCTGCCGGCCGGCGGCGATCAGGCGGCCTTCTTCGAACGGCACGCGTGCGTCGCGCGTGCTGTGCAGGACGCCAGGCGCCTCATCATCTCGGCCTCTTCCATCTGCTGTGGCGTGCTGCCGCGGATCAGACGGCCGCGGCGCTCGTCGCTGCTGCCGTCTGCGTGCTGGCGCCCGCGGCGCTGACGCCGCTGTTCGGCACGCCCTGGCCGCCGCGCCGACGCCAAGCCTGGCGATGTGAGCGGCGACGGCTCGGGCGGCGTCTGGCACGTCGTCAAGATGGGCGCTGCCGAGAAACGCGCCGCGGCGCCCGCGCCGGGCTACAACCGCTCGACCTACTGACGCCACTCGGATCAGCGCCGGCAGCGCAGCGCTGCCGGCGCGTTGTCTTGCGCTGTGAGAATCTGCCGATGCGCAAACCCCGCGTCTGGCTGTTCGACCTCGACAACACCTTGCACAACGCGTCGCTGTCGTCTTTTCCCGGCATCGACGCGAGGATGACGGCGTACATCGAGCGCGAGTTGAACTTGCCGCGCGACGAGGCGAACGCGCTGCGCGCGCACTACCTGCGCCGCTATGGCGCCACGCTGCTCGGCCTGGTGCGCCATCACGGCGTGCGCGCCGCGCACTTCCTGCACGACACGCATCTGCTGCCCGAGCTCGAAGCGCTGGCGCATGGCCACCCGCATGATTTCGCCGCGCTCGACCGCCTGCCCGGGCGCAAATACATCCTCACCAACGCGCCGCGCGCGTACGCCGAACGTGTGCTGGCAGCGATCGGTGCGGCGCACCATTTCGACGGCCTGCTGGCGATCGAAGACATGGCGATGTTCGGTGACCTGCGGCCCAAACCCGACGCGCGCATGCTGCGCTGGATTGCCGCAAGACTGAAGGTGCCGCCGTGGCGCTGCGTGCTCGTCGAGGACACCTTGCAGCACCAAAAGTCGGCGTTTTCTATCGGCATGGTCACGGTGTGGATGCAGCGCTGGATGCGCATCGCACAAAAACACCGCACCGGCGCCCACAAAGTTGGTGTTTACCTGCACCGCAGGCCCTCGTACGTGTGTGCCAGAATCTTTTCGCTGAGGGAACTGAGAAGACGCTTGCCGTGAATGCACTGACCGACGAGCCGGACGCTGAACACAGCGCCGCGGCCACCACCCCACCGGAGAAGACGCGCAAGCGTCCGAAACCCGGCGAGCGCCGTGTGCAAATCCTGCAAACGCTGGCGCAGATGCTGGAGCAGCCGGGAGCCGAGCGCATCACGACGGCCGCGCTGGCGGCCAAGCTGTCGGTGAGCGAAGCGGCGCTGTACCGCCACTTCGCCAGCAAGGCACAGATGTTCGAGGGCCTGATCGAGTTCATCGAGTCGAGCGTGTTCACGCTCGTCAACCAGATCGTCGAGCGCGAGCCGGCGGGTACGGCACAGGCCGGCAAGATCGTTTCTGTCGTGCTCGGTTTCGGCGAGAAGAATCCGGGCATGGTGCGGGTGATGGTCGGCGACGCTCTGGTCTTCGAGCACGAGCGTTTGATCGCGCGCATGAACCAGTTCTTCGATCGCGTCGAGTCGCAACTGCGGCAGTGCCTGCGTGCCGCGGCCGAGTCCGCTGGCTCGGCGCAGCCGACGGTGGAGAGCAACGCGCAAGCCTCGGCGCTGACCGCGTTCACCGTCGGCCGCCTGCAGCGCTACGCGCGCTCGGGCTTCAAGCGCAGCCCGACCGAGCATCTGGAACTCGGGCTGAAGCTCTTCGTCTGAGCGCCCGTGGCCATGCGCATCGACGCAGGCGGCGTCGAACTCGATCTTCTTGCCGGCAAGGCCATGTGGTGGCCCACGGAACGCACGCTGCTGATTGCCGATGCGCACATCGGCAAGGCGGTCAGCTACCGCCGCCTCGGCGTGCCGGTGCCCGAAGCGACGACCGGCGGCAACCTTGATGCGCTCGATGCGCTGCTGGCGGCGCATGACGCAAAGCGCATCGTCTTTCTCGGCGACCTGCTTCACTCGCGACACTCGCACGAGCGCGCCACGCTGGGCGCGTTTGCGGCGTGGCGCGAGCAGCGCTCGCAACTCGAACTGGTGCTGGTGCGCGGCAACCACGATGACCGTGCCGGCGACCCGCCGCCGTCGTGGGGCGTGCATTGCGTCGATGAGCCGTTCACGCTGCCGGCCGCGCCGCAACTGGCGCTGTGCCACCACCCGCGGCCGCACGAGGGCTGCTTCGTCCTGGCCGGTCACCTGCACCCGTGCATCACCGTCGGCCGCGGCATCGACCGGCTGCGCCTGCCGTGTTTTCACTTCGCCGCAAGCATCGGCGTGCTGCCGGCGTTCGGCGCGTTCACCGGCATGCACCCGATCGAGCGCGCGCCGGGTGACCGGGTCTTTGTCGTCGCCGACAATGCGGTGCATCCATTGCCATGAAGCCGACGGTCGACACCCTGATAGAACGCGCCAACGAATTGCTGGCGCGCCTGGAAGCCGTGCTGCCTTTGCCGGCGCCGGCCACGGATTGGGCGGCATCGACCGCCTTCCGTTACCGCAAGCGCAGCAACGTCGGCACCATCGAGCCGGTGAAGCATGTGGCGACGATTCGCCTGGCCGACCTGAAGGAGGTCGATCGCCAGCGCGACCGCCTGCTCGCCAACACGCAGCAGTTCGTCGGCGGCAAGCCGGCCAACAACGTGCTGCTGACCGGCGCGCGCGGCACCGGCAAGAGCTCGCTGATCAAGGCCTGCCTGAACGAGTACGCGCCGCAGGGCTTGCGCCTGATCGAAGTCGACAAGGCCGACCTGGTCGATCTGACCGATATCGTCGACCGCATTGCAGAACGCTGCGAGCGCTTCATCATCTTCTGCGATGACCTGTCGTTCGACGAGGGCGAGCCGGGCTACAAGGCGCTCAAGTCCGTGCTCGACGGCTCGGTGGCGCAGGCCAGCGAGAACGTGCTGATTTACGCGACGAGCAACCGCCGCCACCTGCTGCCCGAGTACATGAAGGAGAACCTGAGCTACACGCACACCGAAGATGGTGAGGTGCACCCGGGCGAGGTCGTCGAGGAAAAGATCTCGTTGTCGGAGCGTTTCGGGCTGTGGCTTTCTTTCTATCCGTTCACGCAGGCCGAGTACCTGACGATCGTCGCGCAGTGGCTGCATCACTTCGGTGAAACGGATGCCAAGCGGCTCGAAGCAGCGCGGCCCGAGGCCTTGATCTGGGCGTTGGAGCGCGGCTCGCGATCGGGCCGTGTCGCGTACCAGTTCGCGCGCGATTGGTGTGGCCGCGCCTGAACGTCAGCCGGTTGATGTGGCGGTCGGCGTATTGATCGACGCCGAAGGCCGCTTCCTGCTCACCTCGCGGCCCGACGGCAAGGTCTATTCAGGGCATTGGGAATTTCCAGGCGGCAAGGTCGAAGCCGGCGAGTCCATCGAGCAGGCCTTGCGCCGCGAACTGCACGAAGAACTCGGCATCACGATCGCCAGCGCGGAGCCCTGGCAGGTGACGATGCATGACTACCCGCACGCGCTCGTGCGCCTGCATTTCTGCAAGGTTTTCGCGTGGACGGGTGCTTTCGAGATGCGCGAGCAACAGCAGATGGCGTGGCAACGACTGCCCGCGACCGTCACGCCGCTCTTGCCCGGCACGCTTCCAGTGCTGGCCTGGTTCGCCGAGGAGCGCGGGTTTGTCGGAGCCACGCACTAAACTGAGCGCATGGACGCTTGGTTGGACGCCGTGAAGTGGGACCGCGACGGCCTCGTGCCGGTGATCGCGCAAGAGGTCGGCAGCAACGACGTGCTGATGTTCGCTTTCATGAACCGCGAGGCTCTGGCCAAGACGGTGCAGACGCAGCGCGCCGTCTATTGGAGTCGTTCGCGCAGCAAGCTCTGGTTCAAGGGCGAGGAGTCGGGCCATGTGCAGCAGGTGCACGACATCCGCCTCGACTGCGACAACGACGTCGTGCTGCTCAAGGTGGCGCAGTTGGGCCACGAGCCCGGCATCGCCTGCCACACGGGCCGCCACTCGTGTTTCTTCCAGACGCTCGACGGCGGGCAGTGGAAGACGGTCGAGCCGGTGCTCAAAGACCCGGAGCGCATCTACAAATGAGCAGCAACGACACGCTTGCGCGCTTGGCGGCGGTGATTGAGTCGCGCCGCGCCGCCGACCCGGACAAGAGCTACGTCGCCCGCCTGTTCGCCAAAGGGCCGGACGCGATCCTGAAAAAGGTCGGCGAAGAAGCCACCGAGGTCGTCATGGCCGCCAAAGACGGCGACCGCGCGCGCATCACCGACGAGGTCGCCGACCTGTGGTTCCATTCGATGATCGCGCTGGCACAGTACGGCCTGACGCCTGCTGATGTGCTGGCCGAGCTCGAGCGGCGCGAGGGCCAGTCGGGGCTCGAAGAGTTTGCTTTGCGCAAAGCCAATCAACGTGACACCGAGGAGGGTGCGTGATGGAAAAGACCGCAGAACAACTGGGCAGCTTGAAGACGCTGACGATGGTGGTGTATGCCTTGCAGGTGCTGTCGGTATTCGTCGGCTTCACGGCGATTGTCGGCGTGATCATCAACTACGTGAAGCGCGACGATGCCGTGGGCACCCTCTATCAAAGCCATTTCGACTGGCAGATCCGCACCTTCTGGTGGGGCCTCGTCTGGTCGGCGATCGGTTTCGTGCTGCTGTTCGCCTTCGGCCTCGGCCTGCTGGTCTGGTTCGTCGCCGGCATCTGGGCGCTGTACCGGGTGGTCAAAGGCTTCATCAAGCTCAACGACAACCAGCCGGTCGTGTCAGCATGACTTCCGCGGACTCGAGTTGCATCTTCTGCAGAATCGCCGCCGGCCAGATTCCGGCGAAGAAGGTCTATGAAGACGACGAGATCGTGGTCTTTCACGACATCCACCCGTGGGCGCCGGTGCACATCCTGATGGTTCCGAAGGCGCATATCGTCTCGATGGTCGATGTGACCTCCGAGCACGCGCCGCTGCTGGGCCGCATGATGGCCTTGTCGCCACGCCTGATGCGGGAACTCGGCGTCACCAACGGATTCAGACATGTCATCAACACCGGGCGTGACGGCAGCCAGGAAGTCATGCACTTGCACCTGCATGTCATGGGTGGCCCGAGGCCCTGGGCCAAGGGTTGAAACGGTGCTGACCTAGAATCGCTCGCAGTTCCTTTCACAGGAGAACGTCATGGGGTCTTTCAGCATCTGGCATTGGCTGATCGTGCTGCTGGTCGTGGTGCTGATCTTCGGCACCAAGAAGCTGAAGAACATCGGCTCCGACCTCGGTGGTGCGGTCAAGGGTTTCAAGGACGGCGTCAAGTCGGGCGGCGAGGCGGCCGCCGACGGCACGCCGCCGTCGCAGGTGACGTCGCAGAAGGCGACCGACGCCAACACGGTGGATGTCGAGGCGAAGACGAAGACCTAAGCCTGCACAGCCCGCCGTAGAACGGGCGCCCGTCCATGATTGATTTCGGTTTCGACAAGATCGCGCTGATCGGTGCGGTGGCGCTCATCGTCATCGGGCCGGAGAAGCTGCCGCGCGTGGCGCGCACCGTCGGCCACTTTCTCGGCAAGGCGCAGCGCTACGTGGCTGATGTCAAGGCCGAGGTCAATCGCACGATCGAGTTGGAAGAGCTGCAGAAGATGAAGTCGCAGTTCGAGACCGCGGCGCGTGACGTTGAGACGAGCGTCAATCAGGAGTTCAATGCGACGACCAGCGAGCTGGAGAGCAGCTGGAAGTCGGGCGACGTGGACAGCGCGGCGCGCGCGCTCGAAGGGCTCTCCACGCCGAACCCGGAGTACAAGCACCCGAAGAAGAACTGGCGCCTGAAGCGCGGCGCCACACCGAGCTGGTACAAGCAGCGCGCCGGCATCCGCACCAAGGCGCTGTCGGGTGCGGCGCGCGTGGCGCGGTACCGGCCGAAGCCGCCGAGATGACAGCCCCCAAGATGCTTCGCATCGGCCCCCCGAGGGGGCGCGTCCGCCTTGGGGCGGCCCGGCGGCGGACATGAGCAGCGGTGGCCCCGACAAGGAAGACGAACTCGCCGGCACCGAGCAGCCGTTCGTCTCGCACCTGATCGAGCTGCGCGACCGGCTGATCCGCGTCGTCATCGCGCTCGGCCTGGTCTTCGGCCTGCTCTGCTTCTGGCCCGGCATCAATGTGCTCTACGACCTGCTGGCCGCGCCGCTGACGCAGAACCTGCCGCCGGGCACCAAGCTGATCGCCACCAACGTCTTCTCGCCCTTCCTCGTGCCGCTGAAGATGACGCTGATGACGGCGTTTCTGGTCGCGCTGCCCTATGTGCTCTACCAGGTCTGGGCCTTCGTCGCGCCGGGGCTGTACTCGCACGAGAAGAAGATGGTGCTGCCGCTCGTCATCTCGAGCACGCTGCTGTTCTTCGTCGGTGTGGCGTTCTGCTACCAAATCGTGATCCCGGCGCTGACCTCGTTCATGGTCAAGGTGGCGCCGAGTTCGGTCAGCGCGGCGCCGGACATCGAGCAGTACTTCGGCACCGTGTTGTCGCTGTTCCTCGTTTTCGGCATTGCCTTCGAGGTGCCGGTGGCGGTGGTGGTGCTGGCGCGGCTGGGCGTGGTCACGATCGAGCAGTTGAAGGCCTGGCGCGGCTACTTCATCGTCGGCGCGGCGGTCGTCTCGGCCGTCGTCACGCCGCCGGACGTGATCTCGCAGCTCTCGCTGCTGGGGCCGATGATCATCCTCTACGAGATCGGCATCATCGCGGCGCGCATCTTCATCAGGCACACCAAAGCGCCGGAAGAAAACGCCGAGAAGGCTACTTGACGGTCTTCACCACCGCGTAGCGCTGCAGCGTCTTCGCCCGAGCCTCGTCGTGCTGCACCACCGGCAGCGGGTAGTTCTTGCCGAGTTCGACGCCCGCTGCAACGAGATCCACCGGCCGCGCCAGCCACGGCGCATGGATCAGCTTGTTCGGCAGGGCCGCGAGCTGCGGCAGGTAGCGGCGGATGAACTTGCCCTCGGGGTCGAACTTTTCGCTTTGGG
>JANMHY010000088.1:0-1638 GCA_031375525.1 Burkholderiales bacterium | reverse complement strand
GTCTCGGGCGGCAGCGGCGGCATCTGTTCCAGCCGCGCCGGCAACAGCGCCCAGACCGCGCGCTTGTCGTCGTCGTCGAGCACGCTCCACAGCGCGATTTCGTCGAGGGTGCGGCCGCAGCCGATGCAATGGCCACTCGGTTCATGCATCTGGCAGATGTTCTTGCAGGGGCTTTCGACGCTCACGGGGTACTGCTTCCGAGACAACCACTATGCATGGTCGCACGGCGGCGCAAAGCCTGCCGGCGCCCGGTCTTCTTGCGCACCGCTCAGGGTTGCGTGACATCGACCAGCGGCGCGCCGCCGGTCAGCGCTTCGAGCTGCGACGGCTGCAGCGCGAAGACGCCGTTGGGATGGCCGGCCGCGGCCCAGACGACATCGAAGCGCAGCAGCTCGCGGTCGATCAGCGTCAGCGGCGGCTCGGTGTGCGCCAGCGGCGCCACGCCGCCGATCGAAAAGCCTGTCTTCGACTTGACGAAGTCGGCATCGGCGCGACCGAGCGCGCCGGTGATCGCGGCCACCTTCTTCTCATCGACGCGCCTGTCGCCCGAGGTGATGACGAGCACCGCGCGCTCATCGCTCTTGCGTTTGAAGATGACGCTCTTGGCGATCTGTCCGATGCTGACGCCCAAGTAATCTGCGGCTTCCTGCGACGTGCGCACGGGCACGTCGAGCCAGAGCGGCGCGTGCGGGTGATCGCGCTCGCGCAAGGCGGCGCTGACGCGCAGGAAGCCTTCAGGCCGATCGGCCTCGCCACTCATACGCTGGTCTTGTCCCGCTTGGCCAGCAGCGCCTTGCCGGCGCGAGACACCGGCGCGCGGCCGAGCACATTCGAGATGAAGGCGCCGGCATCGACCAGTGCGTCGAGGTCGATGCCGGTCTCGATGCCCAGGCCGTCCAGCATGAAGACCACGTCTTCGGTGGCGACGTTGCCGGTGGCGCCTTTCGCATACGGGCAGCCGCCGAGGCCGGCGATGCTGGTGTCGAAGACATGCACGCCCATCTCCAGGCAGGCGTAGATGTTGGCCAGCGCCTGGCCGTAGGTGTCGTGGAAATGGCCGCTGACCTCAGGCAGCGGGTAATGCTTCAGCGCGCGCTCCATCGCCGCCTGCGCGCGCCGTGCGGTGCCGACACCGATCGTGTCGGCGACGCCGACATGCTGCACGCCGATGTCTTTCATCAGGCGCACCACGCGTTCCACGTCGTCGAGGCTGACCTCGCCCTGGTACGGGCAGCCGAGCGCGCAACTGATGGCGCCGCGTACCTTGACGCCGGCTGCACGCGCGGCCTGCACGACCGGGCGAAAGCGCTCGATGCTCTCTTCGATGCCGCAGTTGATGTTGCGCTGGCTGAAGGCTTCGCTGGCAGCGCCGAAGACGACCACCTCGTCGGGCTGCGTCGGCAGCGCGGCTTCGAGGCCTTTCATGTTCGGCACGAGCACGCTGTAGCGGACACCGCGCTGTCGTTGCAGGCCTGCCATGACGGCGGCGTTGTCGCTCATCTGCGGCACCCATTTCGGCGACACGAAACTGGTGACCTCGACCTCGCGCAGGCCGGCGGCCGTCAAGCAGTGCACGAGCTCGACCTTGTGCACCGTGTCGACGTTCTGCTTTTCGTTCTGCAAGCCATCGCGCGCGCC
>JANMHY010000065.1:0-6344 GCA_031375525.1 Burkholderiales bacterium | reverse complement strand
CCGCGCGGCGAGGTCATCGCGGCGGCCACCGCGGTAAACGACTGCGCGGCCGGGTTGTACAACTCCACGGTAGCGTGGCCGTCGTCGTTGTTGTTGTACTGCCCGCCGGCGATCAGCACCTGGCCGTTGGCCAGCGTCGTTGCCGTGTGGCTGGTGCGGGCCAACACCATCGTGCCGGCAACGGCCGCGAAGGCATTGGTCGCGGGGTTGTAGAGCTCGGCCGAGGCCAGCGCGGGCGCTGGTATGGTCGGCGCCGAGAAACCGCCCGTGATCAGCACCTGGCCGTTGGCCAGCAGCGCGGCCGCATGAGCGGCGCGGCCCACCGCCAGTGCCGAAGCGAGCGCCGTGAACTGCGCCGGCGCAGCGTTGACGGTCAACAACGCCGCACTGCTCGTGACGCTGCCATCGCTGTTGCTCACCACCGCGCGCAGGCGCTTGCCGCTGTCGGTGATCGCCAGGGCGGTCAGCGTCAGCGTGGCGCTGGTGGCGCCGGCGACGTCAGACCAGGTGGTGCCGTTGGGGCTGGATTGCCACTGGTACGCGAGTGATGGGCCCGTGGCGGCCACGCTGAACGCGGCATTGGCGCCCGCGGTGACGGATTGATCGGCCGGCTGCGTCGTGATCGCTGGCGGCGTCGGGGTGTTCGACGATCCGCCGCCACCGCAGGCCGCCAGCAGGGCGCCGGACAGGAGCATGAAAACGCCGATGAGCCACGGCAGCACGCGGTCGAGGCGGTACAGGACGACAGGCATGACAGTTCTCCTTGGTTGTTGTTCAGCGCCGGACACTCACCGGTCTCGCCCGGCGCGAGCGCGACGTCGATGTCGCGCGCTGCGCTGCAAGCCTTGGGGCATGAATGGGCATGCGCGCATTGAAGCCGAGGCGCGGCGCCGCGTGGCCCGCGGGACTTGAGCCACGCGCTAGTCCCGCTGCCGCGCGATCGGCAATCCGTTTGCACAATGCGCGGTGAACTCGAAATTGCGGCTGCCATGCGCGTGCTGATCGCGTGCTGCGCGGCACCGGCCCGATCGCTCGCACCCGATTGCAGAAGACGACGCGCCGCCGCACACTGTTCGGCTTGGAGGTGGCCAGGACATGAAGGAGCGTGCGTCGTCATCCGGCCCTCAGGCCCGCTCGGTCGCGGCGCAGGCCGCTGTGGCGCCCTGGTTGCAAACGCTGACCGGCCTCGAGCCCTGGCTCGACCAGTGCGCCGGTGCGATCTGGCCGGCGGGTGGCGATCGTCCTGCCGCCGAGTTGCTGGCACTGCTGCGCGAAACGCTCTGCGCCCTGGGGCGGGGCGAGGACGCCATTCCATGTGCGGCCTCGCTGCCCCGGTCCACGGTCGATCCGCAGCGCATCGACAGGCTGTTGGCCACGCGGCGCGGCGCGGGGCAAGCGCCCTCGGCACGGCGGGCCGGGCAGCGGCGCAAAGCGGTCCTCGATCTGGCGCTGTGGAACGCGCTGCAAGGCCTGTGCGATGCGGCGCCAGGCAGCTCGCGGCCACGGACGGTGGCCGAGCTGCATGCAGCGCTTGCGCTGCCCACGCCGCCAGCCGCGGGGGTTTCCCCCGCACCGGTGTACGCCGTCACCGAGGCGGCGCGCCAGTTCTTCGACGTCTCGGTGCGCCACGTGCTCGAGGCCTTGGCCGGCAAGCTCGAAGACCCCGGTTCTTCGTACGCGAGCGCCATTCCCAGCGAGCCCTTCGACGGCGGCTTGCCGTCCTTGGTGGCCTGGAGCCACGCCTGGAGCGTGGCCGTGGCCGGGGTCTATCTCGACCACCTGCATCGCCTCGCCGGCGAGGATCTGGCACAGGCGCTGCGCGACGTCTGGTCCGGGCGATTCGATGCCGTGCGCTTTCGCGCCGGCGCCGGCCTGACGGCGTTGCCCACGCGCGCCGGCGGCCTGCATCTGGACTTGTGGACCTGTGTCGTCAAGGCCCAGGTGCTCGCCTTCGGCGCGGCGCGCTGGCCGGCGTATGCCGCCGGCACGCGCCGTCACGGCGTGCGCATCGACATGCACGAGCTGTCGGGCAGCGCACGCACGGTTGCCAAAGCTTCGGCGCCCACGCGCGTGCCCTCGGGGGTGAGCGTCGAGTCGTTGTACCGCGCGGTCTTCATCGACCGCTTGCACGCCGTGCTCGACCGAGCCGATGAACCCGCCGCGCATGCTGCCGAGCATTCGATCGCCATCGATATGGACCGGCCCCGCAACGGCCACTGGCCCAACCTGAAGTTCGTGCTGCGCTGGCGCGACGATTCGGCGCAGCCGCTGCGCTTTGCCGCGGCCAATGCAGACCCCGAGGCCGCTGCGAGCGATCCGCAGCACGCGGCCGTGCAGCGCTGGCTGACGGGCCAGGGCGGCGAAGCGATGGCCAGCGCGCTGCCGCGCGAGCGGCTCGACTGGCATGCCGACGCCGCAGCGCCGCGCTTCATCGACGACAGCGGAGACGCGTTGCTGGCCCTCGGCCACGGCGCGTTCTGGCGCGCGGTGGATCCGTCGGTGCAGTGGATCGACCCCGACCTCGTGGTGTGCGTGGACGGCGCGTGGTACGAACTGCCGGTCGTGCTGCACGATGACCCGCGCGACGACGCGGACGTCGAGCGCACCTGGTGGCTGGTGCGCGACAGCGAGCCGCTGCCGGCGGGTCTCGATGCGACCAGCCTGCGCCAGGCCGCGCAGTGCCCGCAGGCGCTGCACTGCGTGGCGTACGAGGCGGGACTCGGGGCCTTCGTGATGGTGGCGATCGATGTCGACGCAGGGCGGCGCACGCCACAGGGCTGAGCCTTCGATCTGCTCGCTCGCGCGCCGAGCGCATGCGCAGCGGCGCGCTGGCCGCCTGGACAGCGCCATCGAGTGCGCCCGCGACGCCGGCCGGCAACTGCGCGAGCGCATCGACGCCGGTGCGGCGCAGCACCTGCCGGCGTGGGCCGAACTGATCGCGCTCGGCTGCGGCACGGCCCTCGACGGCGGGCGCGTCGAGGGCGTCTTGCTGCAAGTCGACGCCGCTTCGGCTGAGCTGCTCGCCTCGACCGCCGCCGACACCGAGCCGGCACGCCTGGCCGCGGCGCGGCTGCACCTCGAAGCCGGGCGCCTTCACTCATTGCAGCGCCGCCTGCAACCGGCACGCGAGCGGCTGCTGGCCGCGCTCTCGGCGCCTGATCTCTTCACGCTCGAAGGCGAGCCTGGCGCGCTGCTGCGCGTGCGCGCCGAGGCGGTGCTCGGCGCCACGCTGTGCATGCACAGCGAACACGCCGAAGGGCTGCGGCGGCTGGAGCAGGCACTGGCCGGCTTCGACGGCCCGGGGCTCGACGCCGCCGGCCTCGACCGCGCGCGCATCCTGATCAACCTCGGCGCGGCGCACTTCGAGCAGCAACGGCTCGACGAGGCCCAGCGCCGCATCGAGCAGGCCCAGGCCGTGCTGCTGCCGCTGGTGCGCGCCCGGCGCCCCGGCGCGCGCGCCGATCTCGGCCGGGCCTTGATCAACCTGGGCGGCATCCACGCGCGCGCCGGCCGGCTGTCGGAAGGCGTGAGTGCGTACCGGGTGGCGCTCCACGCCTTCGACACGGCCTTGCGCTCGCAGCGCCTGGCCGGCGACATGTCGCGCCTGCGCGCGTCGCGCGCCAAGGCCTCGATGAACCTGGGCTACACGCTGTTCAAGGCCGGTGACTTCGACGCCGCGCAGCGCTGCCTGTCCGGCGCGCTGCAGCGCTATGCGCCGTTGTCGAAGGATGTGCCGCACCTGCAGGCCGACGTAGCGCGCACGCTGGTCAACGCCGCGCACCTCGCCGTGCGACGCGGCCACAGCGACCGCGCCGCCGTGCTCTACGAGCGCGGCTTGAAAGACTTCGAGTCGCTGATGGCGGGCGGCGCCGCACCGCACCTGGAGGGCGACCGCGCCAATGCCCGGCTCGGCCTGGCGCGCGCGGAATCGATGCGCGGCAGCAGCCGCCGATCGGCGCTGCTGTTCGACAGCGCGATGACCGCGCTGCGCGACCTCACGCATGCCGGCCAGCTGCATCACGCGACGGCGTGGCTCAAAGTCTGGGTGGCGCAAGCCTCGGTGCTGATCGACCACGCGAGCGCGGCGCCGGCGCGGGCGGCGCTGCTGCCGCGGCTGCTGCGCGTGATGCAATCGCCGCCGCTGCGCGCGCTGGGCGAACACGAGGAGCCGCTGCGCGCGCCGGCCGCGGCGCTGGACGAGATGGTGCGATGGTCGGCGATCGACCAGCGCGACCGTGCACAGCGCGAGGCGATCGAGACGCTCGCACCGGCGTGCCTTCGCTACCTGCTCGATTGCACGGCGCAGTGGCTGTCGGACTCATCGCCCGCCTGGCTGGCGCAGCGGCAGACGGCCATGCGGCGTTGGGTCGAGCGGTTGGGCGAGGTGGCCAGCCGGCTGCCCGGCGCGCCGCTGCTGCTGGCGGCGTGGTTCCTGCGCACGCGCGGGTTGCGCGCGCAGCGCATCGCGCTGGCCACCGGCACCGACGCGCCGGTGGTGGCGCTGCGCGACACGCTGCATGAGCTCAACCGCCTCGAGGCCGAGCTGCTCGGCAGCCTGCGCGGCCCGGCCGATGACGATGACGCCATGGCCCTGTTGCCGGCGCATGCCGAGGGCCCGGCGCCCGCGCTCGTCCTGGAGCGCGCAGCGCGCTGGCAGGCGTTGCGCGCGCAGGTCACCGGGCAACTCGCCTGGCTCACCGCTGAAGGGCGGCTGCCGGCGTCGCTTCAACTGGCGGCGCCCGACCTCGTGCGGCGCCTGGCCCCGGGCCAAGCGGTCCTGTTCGTGGCGCGGCTCGACGCCACGCGCCTGGTCGCCGCCGCGCTGCTGGCGCCGAGCGCTGGCCCCGCTCGCTGCTGGGTGATCCCGTTGCCGGCGCGGCACGCCGATGTTTCGTGTGACCTGCTCAACGCGGCGGCGCGGCTGGCCTTGCGGCACGATTTCGGCGCCGTGCCCTCGCGCGACATGTCGGCTCTGTCGACCATCAAGGCGCCGCGTCGCATCGACATCGCCGGCGCGCACGAGGCGGCCTGCGCTGACCGGCTGGCACTGGCCGCGTTGCGCGACATCGCGTCGTGCATCGTGGCCCCCGCCGTGCGCGAGCTGCTGGAGGCCGGATGCCGCAACATCGCCATCGTGCCGGCCGATGACCTGCACCTGCTGCCTTGGGGCGACGTGGTGCGCGCTGTCATGCCCGGCCCGACTGCGATCGCGGTGTATCCGAGCGCCGGCGCGTGGCTGCGTTGCCATGAGCCCGCCGGGCCGCCCCAAGGGCGAATACCGGAGGGCGAAGCCCGAAGGTACCTCAGTGAGCGCGGCGCCGCGGTGGGCAGCGCGCTGCCGCAATGGGCCATCGCCTGCACGCCCGGCCTTGTTGACGCGCCGCGGCTGCGCTGGGTCGAGTCCGAACGCCGGCTGTCGCAGCGCCTCTGGCGCGAGTGCGGCGGCGTCGTCGAGCCGCTGGCCGATGACAGCACCCGCCGCGGCGCGTTCGACTCGCTGCTCGTGATGGGGCATGGCGACGTGCCGCAGGGCAACCTGGCGTTGTCGGGCCTGCGGCTCGACCAGGGCCGGGTGCTCGGCGCCCATGACGCAGCGGCCGGCGGCGGATTCGCGCAAGTGCTGTTGTCGGCTTGCGTGCTCGGCCGCACCGACGATGCGTTCGGCGAGCCGGTGGGTTTTCTGTCGGCGTGTTTCGCCTACCGCACGCGCTTTGGCGTCGGCTGGCTCACCGAGGTGCCCGACGATGCGGCCTGCCTGTTCAGCCTGGCATTCCAGTTCACGCTGCGCCGTGCGCTCGGCGCCGATGCGCGAGCGATGGTGTGGAGCGAAGCCTTCCACGCCACCTGCCGCTGCATCGAGCAAGGAGCCTGGCCTGCCGGTTTTGCGATCTGGCTGACCGAGGATGGCGAGGATGGCGAGGATGGCGAGGATGGCGAGGATGGCGAGGATGGCGAGGATGCCGGGTACCACGGGCAGCGCTGGCCGTCATCTCCGCCGCCATCGCTTCGCCGCGTGTTGCCGTGGGTCGTGGCGCTCGGTGCTTGATCACGCAGCCTTGCCGCGTGCGTGACGCGCTTGCAGCTCAAGGTCGGAGTCAACGGTCGACAGCAGCAGGGCAATGTTGGCCGGTGGCACGTCACGTGCGGTGACGGGAATGATCCGCGTTGTCCTAGCGCTGCGCCGTACAAGCCCCTTGCTCGCTCTGCTTGAAGCAGAAGTCGCCGGTCAGGCTCGAGCTTTCCCACGGCACCTGCGCGCGGCCGGTTTCGCGGGCCACGCCCAGGCGCACCTGCTTGAAGACGAGCTCGATCGGCAGGCCCGGCGACTGCATCATCGCCAGCAG
>JANMHY010000041.1:0-8932 GCA_031375525.1 Burkholderiales bacterium | reverse complement strand
GACGCAGAGGTTCGCAGAGGAACGCCAATCGTGTATTTCTCTGCGCAAACTCTGCGTCCTCTGCGCCTCTGCGGTGAAGGAGATTCAGAGCGCGCCGTTGGTCACAATGCGCGCCGATGTCTGCTCCCTCGCTCGCCGCCTTGTTGGCGCCGTTCGGCACCGGCTTTGCGCTGTCGGCGTCACTGATCATCGCCATCGGCGCGCAGAACGCCTTCGTCTTGCGCCAAGGCCTGGCGCGCGAACACGCCGGCGCGGTGGCGCTGTTCTGTGCGGCCTGCGATGCGCTGCTGATGACGGCCGGCGTGCTCGGCATGGGCCAGGCGATTCAGGCCGTTCCCGCATTGGCGCATGCGATGGCCGCGGCCGGTGCGATCTTCCTCGCCGCTTACGGGACGCGCGCGCTGATGCGGGCCTGGCGGCCGGGCGCGCTGCACGCCGGCACGTCGGCGCCGCGCCGCTCGCGCGCGCAGGTGCTGGCGCAGGCGGCGGCCTTCACCTTCCTGAATCCGCATGTCTATCTCGACACGGTCTTGCTGGTCGGCAGCGTCGGCGCGCAGCAGCCGCCCGGCGCCTTGCGCGCTGCGTTTCTGATCGGCACCTGCGCGGCCAGCTTCGCCTGGTTCTTCGGCCTGGCCTACGGTGCGCGCCTGCTCGCGCCGTGGTTCGAGCGCCCCGCCGCCTGGCGCGTGCTCGACGCCCTGATCGGCGTCACGATGTGGGCACTGGCGGTTTGGTTGATTCGGTCACTGTTTTCGTAGGCGCCCAGCGCAGCAGCGTGTCCTGCAGGCGCTGCGCGTCGAGCGGCTTGGTCAGGAAGTCGTTCATGCCGGCGGCCAGCGCCTCGTCGCGCTCGGAGGTCAGCGCCGCCGCGGTCAGCGCAATGATCGGCAGCGTCTGCGCATCGAAGCGCCGGCGCAGCTCGCGCGTGGCATCGTGGCCGCCCTGCACCGGCATCTGCACGTCCATCAGCACCAGGTCGAACGGCCGGCCGGCGTCGGCGCGCTGGTGAATAGCCAGCACCGCCTCGGCGCCGTTGACGGCTTCGCTGACCGTGACACCCCATTGGCGCAGGATCGTGGTGGCGATCATCATGTTGACCGGGTTGTCTTCAACGATCAGCAGGTCGCGCCCGGCCAGCGGGCGCTCGCTGTCGTGCAGCGGCGCAAACGCCGACGCCGGCGCTTCCTGCGTGCTGGCCGGCAGCGGCAACTCGGCCCAGAAGCGGCTGCCGCGCCCGGCCTGGCTGTGCACGCCGACGCTGCCGCCCATCAGCTCGGCGAGCTCGCGGCAGATCGACAGGCCCAGGCCGGTGCCGCCGTAGCGCCGTGTCGTCGACACGTCGCCTTGCGTGAACGGCTGGAACAGGCGGGCTTGCACGTCGGCCGGGATGCCGGGGCCGCTGTCTTCGACTTCGAAGCGCACCCGCGGCGCGTCCAACGCTGGCAATGGGGCCCCTGGCTCGCCGCGCTCGCGTCCCCCCAGGGGAGCGTCAGCGCCTTGGAACGGCCCGGCGCCCCTGAATGGAGCCCCTGGCTCGCTGCGCTCGCGTCCCCCCAGGGGAGCGTCAGTGCCTTGGGACGGCCCGGCGCCCCTGACATGCAGGCGCACGAAGCCGGCTTCGGTGAACTTGAGCGCGTTGCTGATCAGGTTCGACAGGATTTGGCGCAGCCGCACCGGATCGCCGCGCACGCGCCGCGGCACCGCGCCGCTGACATGCATCGTCAGCGTCAGCGCATGCGCGTCGGCCAGCGCCGCATAACCATGCTCGACCGATTCGAGCAGCGCGTGCAGATCGAAGTCGGTCTGCTCCAGGCGCAGCTTGCCGGCTTCGATCTTCGACAGGTCCAAGATGTCGCTGATGACGCCGGCCAGGGCCTGCGCGCTGTCGTCGATCTGGCCCAGGTACTGCGCGCGCCGGGCCTCGTCGAGGCCCGGCTGGCGGGCCAGCCGCGCCAAGCCGACCAGGCCGTTCAACGGCGTGCGGATCTCGTGGCTGGTGTTGGCGAGGAACGCGCTCTTGGCGCGGTTGGCGGCCTCGGCGTCATCACGTGCGCGCGCCAGGGCGCGCTCGACCGCGCGTTTCTCGGTCACGTCTTCGGCGATCCAGATCGTGCCGCCCTTGGCCGGGTGCGTCGGGTCGATCGGCCGCGCCAGCAGGCGGCAGAGGAAGGTGCTGCCGTCGCGGCGCTTCGCCGTGCGCTCGAACTCGACCGCTTCGCCGCGCGTCAGCGGCGGCCCGACCAGCGCCTCCAATTCGTCGTAGGCGGCGCGGTCGACCGAGATGACCTCGCCCGGCTGGCCAATCAGCGCGCCGGCGGGCCAGCCGAACATCTGCTCGAAGCTCGGGTTGGCAAGCTGGAAGACGCGGTCGCGCGTCATTGCGATGCCGATCGAGGCATTGGTCAAGATAGCCTCGCGCTCGAGGCGCGCACGCTCGCTTTGCGTGATGTCGCGGCCGTTGATGACGAGGTAGTCGCGGCCCTCCATCTCGAAGCGCGCGGCCGAGACCAGCAGCAGCACCTCGTCGCCGCCACGGCGACGGAACACCACCGCGCGGTCGCGCACACCATCCTGGGCCAGCATCTCCGAGAAAAAATGGTCATGCGCTTCTTGGCTGCCCCACAGGCCGAGCTCGGTGGCGGTGCGGCCGATGGCCTGGTCGCGCGTGTAGCCGGACAGCGCGGCGAAGGCGTCGTTGACCATCACGTAGCGCTCGGTCGCCAGGTCGAGCAGCGTGATGATGTCGGGGCTGGTGGCGACGACATGCGACAGCAGCGCCTCGGACCGTGCGCGCGCGCCCTCGGCGCGCTGGCGCTCGGTCTCGTCTCGGTAGATCGACAGCAGCGCCTCGCCGCCTTCGGCCTCGACCTTGACGCTGGTGACCTGCACCGCCAGGCGGCGGCCGGCGGTGGTGCGCATCGAGAACTGCTGCGGCGGCGCGGCTTCGCCGATCGGCACGGTTTCCAGCCGTGCCAGGCGCCGCGCCGCCAACTCGCGCGAGCCGTCCTCGGCGTCGTAGAAGCCGAGCAGCGATTGGCCGATCAGATCGGTCTGCTCCCAGGCGCCGAAGAGGGCCAGCGCGGCGACGTTGGCGTCGAGCACGCGGCCCTCGCGGTGCAGCACCAGCGGCGACGGCGAGCGCGCGAACAGTTCGCGGTAGCGCAACTCGGTGGCCCGGCGCTGCGACTCGGCGGCATCCTCGTCGGTGATGTCGCGGCCGACGCCCCAGTAGCCGAGGAAGACGCCACGATCGTCGAAGCGCGGCCGGCCGCTGAGCGAGATGCAGCGCGTGGCGCCACCGTGGTCCACGTGCTGCAACACGCGCAGGTCGGTGAAGGGGCGGCGCAGTTCGAGGTCGGAGCGGTGCACGTCCATGGCCTCGTCGCCGAGGCCGAAATCGCTGATCTCCCACGGCGCCTTGCCGACGCGGCTTTCGAACGCCAACGTGGGCACGCCGCCGGCGTGCTGGGTGATGTGCGTGTAGCGCAGCCGCGCATCAGTTTCCCAATACCAGTCCGCGGCCACCGACATCAGGCCGACAAAACGCTGCTCGCGCTGGCGCGCGCGCGCCAGCGCGCTGTCGATCGCGCGCTTCGTCAGCAGGCCGATCACCGTGCCGGCGAGCAGCAGCGCGGCCTGCTGCGCCAGCGCCGGGCCCAAGCCCGCCACACCATGCTGGGCCGGCAACGCGCCGTAGAACACCGCCGCGGCCAGACCGAGCAGCAGCGCGCCGTGCACCAGCGCCAGCGCGACGGTGGCGCCGACGCGGATCAACGGCGCGGCCGCGCAAAGGATCAGTGGCGTGAACGCCAGGCCGGGCAGCAGCAGGCCGTCGCCGCCCACCGCCGCGACCACGCCGGCCACCGCGCCGGCGCCGAGCACGGTCACAGCGGCCATGACACCGACGCTGAAGACGCGCGGCAGCAGCGCCAGCAGCGCATAGACCGCGGCCAGGATCAGGCAAGCCAGGCTGGCGACATGCGACGCCGCAACGCCCGTGGCCAGCGGCCAGGCCCAGTACGACAGCGCAAAGCCCACCGCCATCGCCATGCCGACGACCGGCAGCCAGCGCGCCGCACGCTCACCGCTCTTGACCCTTTTCGGCTCGGCGGCGGCGGCGGCGCGAGGCATCGCGTCAGCCTTGCGCGAGCGCCGCACGTGCTGCGGCCAGCGCGTCGCGCGTGACGCGCGCGGCATGGCGCGCCGCGGCGGCGAAGTCGTCACCGGCGCTGGCATAGAGCACGGCGCGCGACGAGTTGACGATGATCGGCGCGCCCGGCCGCCAGCCGGCCTGCACGGCGGCCTGCGCATCGCCGCCTTGGGCGCCGACGCCGGGAATCAGCAGCGGCAGCGTCGGTGCGAGCTGGCGCACGCGCTCGATTTCGGCGGGCACGGTGGCGCCGACGACGAGGCCGAGACGTCCGCTGCGGTTCCACGCGCCGGCGGCCAGCGCCGCCACATGCTCGTAGAGCGTGCCGCCCGCGGCCAGCGGCAGCGATTGCAGATCGGCGCCGCCCGGGTTCGACGTGCGGCAGAGCAGGAACAAGCCGCGGCCGTCGTGCTTCAAATATGGCTCGATCGAATCGAAGCCCATGTACGGCGACAGCGTGACGGCGTCGGCCTGATAGCGCACGAAGGCCTCGCGTGCGTACTGCTCTGCCGTGGCGCCGATGTCGCCGCGCTTGGCGTCCAGGATCACCGGCACGTCGGGGGCGACGCGTCTGATGTACGCCATCAGGTCTTCCAACTGGTCCTCGGCGCGCTCGGCGGCGAAGTAGGCAATCTGCGGCTTGAAGGCGCAGACGAGGTCCTTGGTGGCGTCGACGATGCGGGCGCAGAAGTCGAAGATTTTCTGTCCGTCGCCGCGCCAGGGCGGTGGAAATTTCGCCGGCTCCGGATCCAGGCCGACGCACAGCAGCGAGCCATGGCGTTGCTGCGCAGCGGCCAGGCGGTCAAGAAAGTTCATGCCGGGCATTCTCCAAGAAAGCCCGGCTGCCGTGGACCTTAGCTGCCGGATTCGAAGCGCCGCGCCAGCGCTGCTGCGAGCCCCGTGTAAGAGCCCGGCGTCATCGCCTTCAGACGTTCGCGCTCGGCAGCCGGCACATCGGTCAGCGTATCGATGAAGCCGAGGATCGCTTCGCGCGTGATCGTGCGCCCGCGCGTCAGCTCCTTCAGCCGCTCGTACGGGTTGGCCGCGCCGTAGCGCCGCATCACGGTCTGGATCGGCTCGGCCAGCACTTCCCACGCCGCGTCGAGGTCGGCGCCCAACGCCTCGGCGTTGACGCTGAGTTTGGCCATGCCGCGCGCCAGACCGTCGATGCCGAGCAGCGTGTAGCCGAAGGCCACGCCCATGTTGCGCAGCACGGTCGAGTCGGTGAGGTCGCGTTGCCAGCGGCTCGTCGGCAGCTTGCGCGCCATGTGGTCGAGCAGCGCGTTGGCCAGACCGAAGTTGCCTTCGGCGTTTTCGAAATCGATCGGGTTGACCTTGTGCGGCATCGTCGAGCTGCCGATCTCGCCGGCCTTTGTCTTCTGCGAGAAGTAGCCCAGCGAGATGTAGCCCCAGGCGTCGCGCGACCAGTCGATGAGGATCGTGTTGGCGCGGGCCATGGCATCGAAAAGTTCGGCCATCCAGTCGTGCGGCTCGATCTGGATCGTGTACGGGTTGAAGGCCAGACCGAGGCCCTGCTCGACGACGCGGCGCGAGAAGGCCTCCCAATCGAATGCCGGATACGCCGCGAGGTGCGCGTTGTAGTTGCCGACGGCGCCGTTCATCTTCGCCAGCGGCTGCACGGCGGCGATCGACGCGCGCGCGCGGGCCAGCCGCGCGGCGACGTTGGCGACTTCCTTGCCGACCGTCGTCGGGCTCGCCGTCTGGCCATGCGTGCGCGCCAGCATCGGCTGCTGCGCTTGTGCATGCGCTATCTGCGTCAGCGTGGCGATCAAACCGTCCAACGCCGGCAGCAGCACGTCGCTGCGTGCCGCAGTGAGCATCAGCGCGTGGCTGGTGTTGTTGATGTCTTCGCTGGTGCAGGCGAAGTGCACGAACTCACCGGCGGCTTTCAACTCGGTGCTGCTGCCTGCGCGTTGCTTCAACCAGTACTCGACGGCTTTGACGTCGTGGTTGGTGGTCTTCTCGATGTCCTTGATGGCCTGTGCATCGAACTCCGAAAAGCGCACGACGAAGCCGCGCAGCAGGCCCCGCGCGGCTTCGGACAGCGGAGCGAACTCGGCAAAGCCGGCATCCGACAGCGCGATGAACCACTCGACCTCGACCTGCACGCGGCGGTGCATCAGCCCGAACTCGGACAGCAGCGGGCGCAGCGCGTCGAGCTTGGCGGCGTAACGGCCGTCGAGCGGCGACAGCGCGGTCAGGGGCGAAGAGGGGACACTCATGGAGCGCACGATTGTATGAAGCCCGGCTGCGGCGTTTCTTGTCGCACCCTCGCCACGCGCGAGCCGGGGGGAGCCGGCCACGCTGCGCGCAAAGCCGCACAGCGCGGCACCCGGGACCGCGCCGCGCACCGGATAATCGCGTGCGCAAATCGATTGCAACCGTTGCTCCACCGCATGCCGCCCGTTGAAGAAGCCGACACCCCTGCGACCACACCGTCCGCCGCCGGCGTGGTCGTCATCGGCCGCAACGAAGGCAGCCGCTTGCTGGCCGTGCTGCGCGAGTTGGGCAAGCAGCCGCGGCCGCTGCTGTATGTGGACTCCGGCTCCAGCGACGGCAGCGCGGACAACGTGCAGGCACTCGGCATCGCGGTGCTGCGGCTCGATCCGTCCCAGCCGTTTTCGGCGGCGCGGGCGCGCAACGAAGGCGCGCAGGCATTGCTGCAGCGGCACCCGGGCCTGGCCTACCTGCAGTTCCTCGATGGCGACTGCTTCATGGCGCCGGGCTGGCTCGATGCCGCCGAAGCCGCGCTGCGCGCCGACCCGCAGTGCGCCCTCGTCCTCGGCCACCAGAGCGAGCAGCACCCGCAGGCCTCGATCTACAACCTGCTGTTCGCGCTCGAATGGCGCTCGGCCAGCGGCCCGCTGACCAACTTCGGCCACCTGATCGGCAACATGATGGTGCGGCGCTCGGTGTTCGAAGCGCTCGGCGGCTTCCGGCCCGAGGTCGTGGCCGGCGAGGACTCGGAGTTCGGCGTGCGCGTCGGCCTGGCCGGCCACGGCGCACGCAAGTTGGACGTGCCGATGGCCATCCACGATGCCAACGTGCACCATTTCTCGCAGTGGTGGCGGCGCGCCGTGCGCGCCGGCCACGCCATCGGCCAGCGGGCGCAGTTGCATGCCGCCGGGCCGCTGCGCGATTGCGCCAAGGAGCGCCGCAGCACCTGGTTCTGGGGCCTGATGTCGCTGGCGCTCGTGCTGGCCGCGCCGGCAACGAAGGGCCTGTCGCTGCTGCTGCTGCTGGCGGGCTGTCTTACACTCGGCTGGCGCATTGCGAAGTTTCGCTTGAGCGTCGGCGACGACCAGCGCGAAGCGCGGCTCTACGCCGCCTTCACCGTGCTGGGCAAATACGCCAATGGACTGGGGCTGCTGAAGTACCACTTCAATCGCATGCGCGGCCGCGTCCGAATCATCGAATACAAATAGTCCGACGGGGCCGGCTCGCGCCGGTTCACGCCACCATGACCCAAAAGATTCATCGCGTCGGCTTGTTGGGAGCCGGCTACATCGTCGAGGCGCATGTCAAGGCCGTGCGCGCGCTGCCGAACACCACGCTGGCGGCGGTCTGTGATGTCTCGAAGAGCCGCGCCGAAGCCGCCGCTGCCAGCCACGGCATCCCCGGCGTCTTCACCTCGGTGGACGAGATGCTGCGCTCGGGCGTGGACGCGGTGCATGTGCTGGTGCCGCCTCAACTGCACACCGACCTGGCGCGCCAGGTGCTGGAAGGCGGCGCCCATGCGCTGATCGAAAAGCCGATGGGCACGTCGGCCGCGGCTTGCCACGCGCTGGCCGATCTGGCCCAAGCCAAGGGCCTGCGCCTGGCCGTCAGCCACAACTTCCTCTTCATGCCGGCGTATGAACGGCTGCGGGCGCATCTGCGCGACGGCACGATCGGGCGGCTGGACCATGTCTCGCTGCGTTGGCTGTACCCGCTTGGCCTCGTGCAGTTCGGGCCGTTCAACAACTGGATCCTGCGCGCCGAGCCGAACGTGCTGCTGGAACTCGGCTCGCACCTGGCGGCCTTCATGGTCGATCTGGTGGGCATCCCCGAAGAGTTGCACGCGATCGCCTCGAACCCGATCGACCTGCCCGGTGCACAGCGCGTCTTCCGCCATTGGAGCGTGCTGGCGCGCAAGGGACCGACGGGCATCAGCTTCGAGTTGTCCGCCACGCCGGGCCAGGTCGATCGCAGCGTCAGCGTGCGCGGCCTCGCGGCCTGTGCGCGCATGGACTTCGAGCGCAACACGCTGCTGGTGGAAGAAGCAAAAGTCATCAGCGGCCTGTTCGATGCGCTGCGCCAGGGCCGCGCCAGCGGCGCAGAGATGCGGCGCCAGGCTTGGTCGAACTTTCGCCGCCAGTTCGCGGGCACGCTGAAGAAGGGCTCGCAAGCCAACCCGTTCTACGACAGCGTGGGCAACGCGGTGGCGGCGTTCTACCGCGGCATCGACGCGGGCCAGCTCGACCCGCGCCTCGACGCACGCTTCGGCGCGCGCGTGATCGGCGTCTGCGAGCAGATCATGCAGAGCGCCGGCGTTGCCGCAGCTTCGGCGGCCTCGGCGGCCAAGTCCACGCCGCCCGCGGTGGCGGCACCGAAGCCGGCCACCGTGCTCGTCATCGGCGGCACCGGCTTCATCGGCAAGCGCCTCGTGCGCGCGCTGCTCGCCGCCGGCCGCGGCGTGCGCGTGCTGTCACGCAGCATTGCCACCGCCGCCTATGAACTCGAAGGGCTGCCGGTCGAAGTGGCCGAGGGTGCGCTGCACGA
>JANMHY010000027.1:0-2432 GCA_031375525.1 Burkholderiales bacterium | reverse complement strand
CGCGCGCGCTGCACGGCGTTGGCCACGTTCTCGTCGTCGAGGCCTTCGATCTGGCTGACCACGCGCTGACTGCGGGCCTGGCGCAGCAGTGCGATGCTGGGCCGGTCGGGTGCGATCACCGTGCCGGTGCCGCTGGCCGTGAGCAGGATCTGCCCCGCACCGCCGACCAGCAACACCTCCTGCGCCGAGAGTTGCTCGCGCACGCGCTCCAGCACCAGCGGCGTCGGCACGGCGCGTGAATCGGCCAGGCGGTCGGCGGCCGCGCGCGTTTTGTTGCCGAGGTCGGTGACGAGCGAGTCGAGCGTGCCGCGGCCGAGGTCGATGCCGGCGTCGAGCGCGTTCTGCACCCGCGCGTCGAACCAGACCTCGATGCTGCGCGACACGAACTGCACGCTCACCGTGTAGATCAGCACGCCCGGCAGCACGCCGACGAGCGCAAAGATGCCGGCCAGCTTGATCAGCAGCAGGCTGCCGAACTTGCCCTGCCGCGTGCGGATGGCCAGGCGCAGCGCGGCCAGCAGGATCACCAGCACCAGCAGCGCGGCCACTGCGATGTTCAACCACAGCAGCGCTTCGATGTGGCGCTCGACGAAGGTGCCGCGCTCGCCCGTCAGCGAGAGCACGAACAGCAGCACCAGCGCGACGCCGACGAAGGCCGTCGCGGCAACGAGCCCACTCCAGCGGGCAGACGACTTTTTGCTCATCGTGGCTCGGACGTGCGCGGGCTCGCATTGACCTGCGGCGCCGATGCCGTGGGCGCCGCCTCGAGCTTCATCGTGCGCTCGACGCCGAGCGCCCAGTCGCTGCCGCCGCCGACACCGGTGACGCCGATCTGCAGCGGCCGCGGCAGTTGCGAGGTGTCGAGCACCCAGTCGAACTCGACGTAGGTCTTGCCGTCGGCCTCGGCCAGCGCCGCATCGGCAACGCGCCAGCCGGTGCTGCGCGTGAACATCGCCATCGCGTCGGTGAGCGTGGCGTGGCTTTGGCCGAGGCCGCCCTGGCTGACGCGCCAGCTCGAGGTCAGCGGCTGGAACGTCAGCCGCCACTCGCGGCGCACGCGCGCGATGCGCTCGTCGCGCCAGTACCAGCGTGGCCGCCACAGCGTGGCGGTGGCGACGAAGTACAGCGGCACACCGCGCCGCGCCGCCTCTTCGACCGCCGAGGGCAGCACCACGCGCAGCTGGTAGTCGAGCAGCACGGCCTCGGCGCTGCGCGTGGCCTCCAGCGCGACCACCTCAACCGGCGGCGCTGGCTGTTGCGGCTGCAGCTGCGGCTGGGCCCGCACCGAGCCGAGCCCGCAGAGCAACAGCGCTGCCACGATCCATGGCCGCACCCGGTCCAACGGCCCGCGCTGCGCGCGGGGCCGGTGGAAGTGGCGGTCCGCAGCGGCGCAAGGCATGGCTCGATTCAGCGGTGGGGCTCTTTGTTCAACAGGGCGTAGAAAAAACCATCGGCGGGCGGCATCGGCCCTGCCGGGTCATTGTCCGGCAGGGGCAGCAGGTGACCGGGCGAGGCAGGGTCCAGCCGGGCCTGCGCCGGCCCGCGCCGTTGCAAAAAAGCGTCGATCTGCGCCTGGCCCTCGGCCTTGAAGACCGAACAGGTGGCGTAGAGCAGCCGCCCGCCGGGTGCCAGCAGCGGCCACAGCGCATCGAGCATCTCGGCTTGCAGCCGGGCCAGCCCGGTGATGTCCTGCGGCCGGCGCAGCCAGCGGATGTCAGGGTGACGGCGCACGATGCCCGAGGCGCTGCACGGCGCGTCGAGCAGGATGGCGTCGAACGGGCGGCCGTCCCACCAGGTCTGCGGCGCCCGTGCGTCGCCGGCGCGCAGCGTGGCTTGGAGGTGCAGGCGGTCGAGCGTCTCCTGCACGCGGGTCAGGCGTTGTGCGTCCGAGTCGAGGGCCAGCACATCGAGATCGGCCAGTTCGAGCAAGTGCGCGGTCTTGCCGCCAGGGGCCGCGCAAGCGTCGAGGACACGCGCGCCCGCGGGCAACCCGGCGCCGAGCAGCAGCGGCGCGGCGCGTTGCGCGGCGGCATCCTGCACCGAGACGTCGCCGTCGGCAAAGCCAGGCAGCTCGTGCACCGGCTGCGGCGCGTCCAGCACCAGCGTGTGCTCGCCGAGCACTTGCCCGTGCACCCGTTGCGCATACGCGGCGGCGGTCGTGCGCCGCGCATTGATGCGCAGCGTCATCGGCGGATGGCGGTTGGCTTCGGCCAGCAGCGCTTGCCATTGCGCCGGCCAGTCCCGTTTCAGGTGATCGATCCACCACGGCGGGTGGTTGAACGCGCCGGCCGGCGTGCGCTCGGCCGCGGCCACCAGCGCGTCGCGCTCGCGCAGAAAACGGCGCAGCACGGCGTTGATGAAACCCGAGGCGGCGGGCGTGCGCTGGCGCGCCGCATGCACCGCCTGGTCGACCAGCGTGTGGTCGGCGTACA
>JANMHY010000019.1:0-1657 GCA_031375525.1 Burkholderiales bacterium | reverse complement strand
GCAAAGCTAGCACTACACGCCGACCTCAGCCGCGAATCCGCGGCCATACCTCCTGCGCGATGTGTTCCGCCAGCGCCGTGCCGCAGATGCGGTACACCGGCTCGCCAGGATGAAAGCCATCGTCGGCCATCAGCTCGCGATTGAGCGGCAGGTCGATCGGCACGTGACTCACGTCGCTGCGTGTGCGAGCCCAGGCGGCCAGCGCGTCGTCGTGGCGCTTGGCGTCCTGCCCGGCGACCCAGCGCAGCGGCTGCGGCAGCGCCGGGAAATGCTGCACGGGAGGCAGCGGCGCGAACACCACATGGGCCACTCCGTGGCCGTTGCGCAGGCGGTTGGCGATCGACTCGCGCGCAGCGACGGCGCTGTGCGACGGCACTTGATCGACGACGTCGTTGACACCGAGCACGACGACGGCGACGTCGGCATCGAACGGCGCGCTCGACGCGATGTGTTCGAGGCACTGCGCACTCGTCAATCCGGATTGAGCGACCAACCGCCACTGCACACGCACGCCAGCCTGCCGGGCCAGCGCCTTCGGCAAGTAGCCGGCGAGGGCCTGCGACTGCTCGGCCACGCCGACGCCGGCGGCAGACGAGTCACCGAGCATCAGCAACCGCAACAGCGGCCCGCGGCCGACCTCGCCTTCGCGCTCACCGGCGGCTTCGGGCAAACGCGGCGTGCGGGCGCGTGCGGCCAGCGCTTGCACGACCAGCAGCGGCGACAACAGCAGTTTGGCGGTGAGGCTCACCCGCCAAAGTCTATCGACCGCGCGGCACCGCGTTTAGGCGAACAGCCCCAGGTCCTTGACGCTGTAGTTGCCGATGCCCGGCACGACGGTCGTCAGGTCGGTGCTGCTGACGCCCATCCACTTGGCCAGCGTCGCGGCGAGCTGATCGACCGCCATCGTCGGCAGCATGCGGCCCTGGCCGACATCGTCCGGCCCGTTGTTGCCGGGCAGCGGCGCCTGGCCGAAGAAGCGCTGGCCGCGCACTGCACCGCCGCTGGCGAAGTGGAAACTGCCCCAGCCGTGGTCGGAGCCATCGCCGTTGGAGGACAGCGTGCGGCCGAAGTCCGAGGCCGTGAACGTGGTGACCTGCTGCGATGTGCCGAGCTCGACCATCGCCGCATCGAACGCGGCCAGCGCGCCGCCGATCTGCGTCAGCAGCGCCGGGTGGTTGACGGCCAGCTTGTCATGGGCGTCGAAGCCGCCGATGCCGACGAAGAAGACCTGCCGCTTGGCAGCGACCGCGTTGCGCGCGGCGATCATGCGCGCCACCATCGACAGCTGGCTGCCCAGGCCCGTGGCGGGGAAAGGCGTGCTCACCGTGACGCCGGTGAGCGCGCCGCGCAGCGCCACGTCGGCATCGATCGAGCGCTGGACGACGCGCGCATGTTCGCGCTCGAACAGGTTGCTGCCCGGCGTGCTCGTGATCAGGCTGCGCAAGGGCTGCGCGGCGGCGGTCGAACCGTAGAGCGTGTTGCCGATGCCGTTGATCGGCACCGAGCCGTTGCTCGTCACCTGGTACTGCACGGCGCTGCGTCCCGACAGATAGACCGCATTGCCGGTGACGCTGACGGCGGTGAACACCGACTGGCCGTTGCCCGAGGCCATCAGGTCGCCGATGCGGCCGCCCCAGCCCGAGGCTGAGCCTTCGGG
>JANMHY010000377.1:0-1900 GCA_031375525.1 Burkholderiales bacterium | reverse complement strand
GCGGGCTTCGAGGCGGTGGAGTTCCTCTTTCCCTACGCCTGGAGCGCCGCCGAGATCAAGCAGCGCCTGGACGCCAACGGCTTGAAGCTGGTGCTGCACAACCTGCCCGCCGGCGACTGGGATGCCGGCGAGCGCGGCATCGCCTGCCATCCGGATCGGATCGAGGAGTTTCGCTCCGGCGTCGCGCGCGCCATCGACTACGCGACCACGCTCGGCGTGCCGCAGCTCAACTGCCTGGCCGGCAAGGCGCCGGCCGGCGTCGATAACGCACTGCTGCGCAAGACCTTCGTCGCCAACCTGAAGTATTCGGCGGCCGAGTTGAAGAAGGCCGGCTTGAAGCAGCTGATCGAGCCGATCAACACCTACGACATCCCGGGCTTCTACCTGAGCCGCACTGCACAGGCGCTGGCCATCCTCGACGAGGTCGGCGCCGATAACGCCTATGTGCAATACGACATCTACCACGCCCAGCGCATGGAAGGCGAGCTGGCCGCGACGATGCACAAGCACCTCGCCCGCATCGGCCACATCCAGCTCGCCGACAACCCGGGCCGCAACGAGCCGGGCACGGGCGAGATCAACTACCCGTTCCTTTTCGCCCACCTCGACCGCATCGGCTACGACGGCTGGATCGGCTGCGAATACAAACCCGCCACGACGACCGAAGCCGGCCTGAGTTGGCGCCAGCGCCTGGCGAACTGACGACATCGCCTCAACATCAAGGAATCCAAATGACGACGCAATCACTCAAGATCGGCTTCATCGGCCTGGGCATCATGGGCACGCCGATGGCGGGCCACCTGATCAAGGGCGGCCACGAGCTGTATCTGTACAGCCTGCCGGCCGTGCCGAAGGAGCTTGTCGCCGCGGGCGGCAAGGCCTGCGCGAACGCCAAGGAAGTGGCGAAGAGCGCCGACATCATCATCACGATGGTTCCCGACACCCCCGACGTCGGCAAGGCCCTGTTCGGCGACAACGGCGTGGCCGCGGGACTGAGCAAGGGCAAGGTGGTGGTGGACATGAGTTCCATCTCGCCAGTCGAGACCAAGGAGTACGCCAAGAAGATCAACGAACTCGGCTGCGAGTACCTCGACGCGCCGGTGTCGGGCGGCGACGTCGGCGCGAAGAACGCGGCGCTGTCGATCATGTGCGGCGGCAGCCAGGCCACCTTCGACCGGGTCAAGCCCGTGCTCGAACTGATGGGCAAGAACATCACGCTGGTGGGCGGCAACGGCGATGGCCAGACCTGCAAGGTGGCCAACCAGATCGTGGTCGCGCTGACCATCAACGCGGTCGCCGAAGGGCTGCTGTTCGCCGCCAAGGCCGGCGCCGACCCGGCCAAGGTGCGCCAGGCGCTGATGGGAGGCCTCGCCACCTCGCGCATTCTCGACATCCTGGGCGAGCGGATGATCAAGCGCACGTTCGATCCGGGCTTCCGCATCGCGCTGCACCAGAAAGACCTGAACCTCGCGCTCACCGCCGCACGACAGCTCGGGCTGGCGCTGCCGGCCACGGGCACGGCGCAACAGCTGTTCAGCGCCTGCGTCGCCCATGGCGGCGCGGCCTGGGACCACTCGGGCCTGGTGCGCGCGCTGGAGCGGCTGTCGAACTTCGAGATCGGGCAGACAGCGGCCTGAAGAGGGCGCCGAAAACCAAAGCACACGATGGCGTCGCCCGTGGATCCCAAGGCGCTGCTGCGCCGCATGTTCGACGCGGCGATCGCGTCGGCGCAGCCTGCGCTGTGCATCCCGCCGCACCTGCCGCGCGAAGCGCTGCGCGGACGGCTGCTCGTGATCGGCGCCGGCAAGGCGTCGGCGGCGATGGCGCGCGCGGTCGAAGACCATTGGCCGGGCCCGAAGTCGCAGCTCGGCGGCCTGGTGGTCACGCGCTATGGCTATGC
>JANMHY010001025.1:0-2172 GCA_031375525.1 Burkholderiales bacterium | reverse complement strand
GTGTCGGCGAGACCATGCGCTCGGTGGCGGCCAGCGCTTCGCACAGCAGGTGGCAGTTCAGCGGGTCGCCGGTCGAGGACGTGAACACGGTCGGCAGCTCGGTCGCGGACAGGCCACACGCGGTGAGCGCTTCATCGGCGACCGCTATCGAAGCCTTGATGACGTTGCCGGCGCGGCGTCGTTCGGCAGCGGCCAAACGGTTCGGCGCGGGGATGATCGTCACCTGCCGTTGCCACAGCGACGGATCGCGCAACAGCGTCTGCGCGGTCGGCCAATCGGGCAGCGCCGGGCCGAGCACGCCGACGCCGATGACTTTCACTGTCGTCATGCTGCAGCGCCGAAGATCAGGCAGGCGTTGCTGCCGCCAAAGCCGAACGAGTTGCTGGCGACGACGCGCATCGACTTGCGCTGCTGCGTCTCACGCACGTACTGCGCTTTCAGCGAAGGGTCGGGTGTCTGCACATTCAGCCCCGCAGGCATCACGCCGTGCGTCAACGCCAGCATGCTGATCGCGGCTTCGACGCCACCGGCCGCGCCGAGCGTGTGGCCCGTGTGGCCCTTGGTGCTGCTGCACGGCAGCTCGTGGCCGAAGACGGCGCATACGGCGATGTCTTCGGCAGCGTCGTTGCCGGGCGTGCCGGTGCCGTGCAGGTTCAGATAGTCCACGTCTTTCGCCTGCAGGCCCGCTTGCGCAAGCGCTGAACGCATCGCCTGCGCCGCGCCCGCGCCTTCTGGGTGCGGGCTGCTCATATGGTGGCCGTCGCTGCTCTCGCCGGCGCCCAGCAGCCACGCTTGTGGTGCTGCGCAGTCGCGTTCGAGCAGCGCAAACGCGGCCGCCTCGCCGATCGACAGGCCGTTGCGTTCGGCGTCCCACGGCCGGCAGATTTGCGGCGACAGCAATTCGAGTGACGCAAAGCCGTAGAGCGTCGTCATGCACAGGCTGTCCACGCCGCCGACGACGGCCGCATCGACGATGCCGGCGTCGATCATGCGCGCCGCGGCGGCAAAGACTTTCGCGCTCGACGAGCACGCGGTGGAGACGACGTAAGCCGGCCCTTGCAAGCCGAGCGCAGCGCGCACGTAAGCCGGGACCGAGTAGGGGTTGTGCGTGTGGCCGTAGTGCGGCCACGCCGGCAGCGCACCGGTTGCGTCACGCTCGCGGTAGGCGACTTCGGTTTGCAGAATGCCCGCGGTGCTGGTGCCGAGGAAGACGCCGACGCGGTGCGCGCCCCAGCGTGCGGCGGCTTTACGCACCGCATCGCCAAATCCGTCAGCGCGCAGGCCGAGTTCGGCCAGGCGGTTGTTGCGGCAATCGAAGCTCGCCAGCTCGCCCGTCAGTGCGAGCGTGTCGGCTTCATCGACGACGCCGAGCCAGGTGTCGAGCTTGGCAGTTTCGAACGGCCGCGCGGCCAGGCCGGTGCGATCGGCCCGCAGCGCGGCCAACGTCGTCTCGCGGCCGTGACCGAGCGCGGTGACGAGCGTGTAGTGAGAGACAGCGAGCGGCTTCATTTCAGATCAGCAACGAGCAGCACGTTCGCAAACGGCGTGCCCCGGCTCATCGGCACGCAGTGCACGTCGAAGCCGAGGCTTTGCAGTTGCGCCGTCCAATCGCCCAGCGTGCGGCCCCAGGTTGGCGCCGCGCCGTAGCCGCGCACGGTGGTGACCACGCGATCGACCCATTGGCTGATGGCAAAGGCGCGCCGGTTCGCCGCGTCGCCGACGCGCAGCAGCAAGCGCGGCGGTTGGTGGGTGTGGCTGTCGGCCGCACCGGCGCGCAGCGCGTCGCGGATGCGCAGCAGCAGCGCGTCTTGCGCCGCGACGTCCACGTAATGCAGCACGTCGAGGATGACGACCAGATCGCACGCCGGCAGCGCAGCATCGCGCATGTCGGCGCAGACCAGGCGCGGCGCAAACGGCAACGCGGCCAGCGCGCGCTCGCCGCGGCCGACTTCGCGCGGCGTCAGCTCGATGCCGGTGTAGCTGCGCGCCGATGGCGCCGCGGCCCAGGCAACGGGCCATTGGCCGGCGCGCTGCGCCGCTTCGCAGGCGTGCAGCAGGCTCGCCATCAGGCCCTGGCCACAGCCGATATCGACCACACGCGCGCGCGCCGGCAGGTCGCCGCGTTCGAGCATGCCGCGGAACACCGGGTCGCGGCCGAGCTTGCCGCGCGCC
>JANMHY010001007.1:0-1656 GCA_031375525.1 Burkholderiales bacterium | reverse complement strand
CACCGCGACCTGCTCGCGCACTTCGTCGAGCAACTGCTGCAGGCGGTCCTTGGCACTGGCCTCGCTGTGGATGCGCATGTCGTACAAGCCGAACTCGAGTTGCCGGACCGTCTGCATGCCGCTCTGGAAGTTCTTGGCGGCTACCATCTTGTCGAACAGCGCGCGTGGCAGCGTCGCGCCGGTCTCCACATGCGCCGTCATGCGCTGCAGCACGTCCCACTCCCAGCAGAAGTTCTCCATGAACTGGCTCGGCAGCTCGATCGCGTCCCACTCCACGCCTTGCAGGCCCGAGACGCCGAGGTCTTCGATGCGCGTCAGCATCAGGTGCAGGCCATGGCCGAACTCGTGAAAGAGGGTGATGACGTCGTCGTGCGTCAGCAGCGACGGCTGGTTGCCCGGCGGCGGCGCGTAGTTGCATTGCAGCGTCGCCACCGGCGTTTGCGTCGCGCCATCGGGCCGCGCCCAACGCTCGCGCGCGTCTCCCATCCAGGCGCCGGGCTGCTTGCCCGGGCGTGCGTAGGCGTCGAGGTAGAACTGCGACAGCAGTTGGCCGTCGCGCTCGACGCGGTAGAAGCGCACCGAGTCGTGCCACACCGGCGCGCTGTCCGGTGTGATCTGCACTTCGAAGATCGTCTGCACGATGTCGAACAGACCAGCCAGCACCTTCGGCTCGGTGAAGTAGCGTTTGACGTCGAGGTCGCTGAAGGCATACAGGGCCTCCTTCAGCTTTTCGCTGACGAAGGCGATGTCCCAAGCTTCGAGCGCCGGCAGGCCGAGCTCGCGGGCCGCGAACTCGCGCAGCGCCTGCATGTCGCGCTCGGCAAAAGGTTTGGCACGTTGCGCCAGGTCTTGCAGGAAGGCGTTCACTTCGGCCGGGTTGCGCGCCATCTTCGGCACCAGCGACATGTCGGCATACGTCGAGTGGCCGAGCAGTTGCGCAGCTTCCTGGCGCAACGCGATCAGCTCGCGCATCAGCGGCGTGTTGTCCAGCGCCGGCGGCCCCAGCTCGCTGGCCCGCGTGACGTAGGCCTTGTAGAGCCGGGCCCGCAGGACGCGGTCGGTGGCGTACTGCATCACCGGCTGATAGACCGGCTGGTGCAGCGTCAGCTTGTGGCCGTCCTTGCCTTCGGCCAGCGCCGCGGCGCGCGTGGCCTGCTGCACGTCGGCGGGCACCCCGTCCATCTGCTCGCTGCCGACGTAGTGAACGAAACCGTCGGTGGCATCGAGCACATGCTCGGTGTACTTCTGCGACAGCTCGGCGGTGCGCTCCTGGATCGCGGCGAAGCGATCCTTCGCTGCGCCTCGCAGCTCGGCGCCCGAAAGCACGAAGTCGCGCAGCGCATTGGCCAGCGCTTTTTTGCGCGGTGCCGGCAAGCGCGCTGACGATGGGCTCGCTGCCACGGCCTTGTACTTGGCGAAGAGGCGCTCGTCGGCGCCCAGCTTGGTGTGAAACGCCGTCACCTTCGGCAGGTTGTCGTTGAACGCGGCACGCAATTCGGGCGTGTCGGCCACGCTGTGCAGGTGCGACACGGTGCCCCAGGCGCGGCCCAGGCGCTCGGTGGCCACGTCGAGCACGGCCGACAAGGCGTCGTAGTCGGCGGCGACTTCGGGGCCGTCGGCGCTTTCGAGCGCGGCTTCGGCGTGGCGCAACTATTT
>JANMHY010000991.1:0-1652 GCA_031375525.1 Burkholderiales bacterium | reverse complement strand
CGATCGTGCCGCTCTCCTCGCCGATCGCCGCGGCGACGTTGTCCAGGCCGACCGGCCCGCCGTCGAAGCGGTGCACGATCGCTTCGAGCAGCTTGCGGTCCATGACGTCGAAGCCGAGCGGATCGACGTCGAGCATCGCCAATGCCGCATCGGCCACCGTTTTGCTGACATGGCCTTGGGCCTTGACGTCGGCGTAGTCGCGCACGCGGCGCAACAGGCGGTGGGCGATGCGCGGCGTGCCGCGCGAGCGGCAAGCGATCTCGCCGGCGCCGGCCTCATCGATCGGCACTTGCAGCAAACCGGCCGAACGGTGCACGATGCGCGCCAGTTCTTCCGGCGTGTAGAACTCCAGCCGCGCGACGATGCCGAAGCGGTCGCGCAGCGGGTTGGTCAGCATGCCGGCGCGCGTCGTCGCGCCGATCAGCGTGAACGGTTGCAGCTCCAGCTTGATCGAGCGTGCGGCCGGGCCCTCGCCGATCATGATGTCGATCTGGTAGTCCTCCAGCGCCGGGTAGAGGATTTCTTCGACCACCGGCGACAGACGGTGGATCTCGTCGATGAAGAGCACGTCGTGCGCTTCGAGATTCGTCAGGATGGCGGCCAGGTCCTTCGGCTTTTCGAGCACCGGCCCCGAGGTCTGGCGCAGGTTGACACCCAGCTCGGCAGCGACGATGTGCGCCAGCGTCGTCTTGCCCAACCCCGGCGGGCCGAACAGCAGTACGTGGTCGAGCGCCTCGCTGCGCTTCTTGGCCGCAGCAATGAAGATCTCCAACTGCTCGCGAGCCTTGACCTGACCAACGTAGTCCTGCAAAGCCTTCGGCCGCAGCGCGCGCTCGATGGCCTCTTCGTTCGGCGACGTGGCCGCAGGGCTGACGATGCGGCGCGTGCTCGATGCCGGCGCGTCACCAAGGTCATCAGTCTGGATGCTCATGCGTCGATTATCCGGTCAGTACCATTGGCGCCATGAACCACCGCACCCTCATCCGCCTGATCGCATCGTCGCTGCTGGGCCTTGCCGCCACGGCAGCGCTGGCGCAAGTCAAGATTGAAAAAGCCTGGGCCCGGCCGACGGTGCCGGGTCAGCAGGGCGGCGGCGCCTTCTTGTCGATCACCAGCGCCTCGACCGACCGCCTGCTCAGCGGCAGCACGCCGCTGGCCGAGCGCTTCGAGTTGCACTCGATGGCGATGAAGGGCGACGTCATGGAGATGCGGCAGGTCGACGCCATCGAGTTGCCAGCCGGCAAACCCGTGGAGTTGAAGCCGGGCGGCCTGCACGTGATGTTCATCGGCCTGAAGCAACCACTGGCGCTGGGCAGCAAGGTGCCGGTGACGCTCAGGTTCGAGAAGGCCGGCGAGGTCAAGGTCGAGTTCGACGTGATGTCGCGGCCGCCCGCCGCCGCCGGCAGCAACTCCAGGCCCTGAGCGCGACGCCCGGCTCGTCGATTTACTTCGACAGGGCCTTGAGCGCCAGCTTGATGCCGTCGGCCACCGCCACATCGGCCGGCAGGGCCTTGCCCGCCGCAGCGGCTTCGCGCTCGCTGTAGCCCAGCGCCACCAGCGCCTGCACGATGTCGGCCTGGGCGTCACTCGCCACCGTGGCCGGTGTGCCCAGATCGGGCGCCAGCTTGCCCTTGAGTTCGAGCAGCAGGCGC
>JANMHY010000986.1:0-3750 GCA_031375525.1 Burkholderiales bacterium | reverse complement strand
CCTGGCCTTCTCACCCGATGAGTCCGAGTTGTACGTCGTCGAGAGCCGCGCCGAGCCGCACCGGCGGCTGTGGGCGTACCGCGTCGGCGCCAACGGCGATCTCACCAACAAGCGCCTGGTCATCGACGCGGCCGACGGCGGCGCGTTGGACGGCATCGCCATCGATGCCGAAGGCCACATCTGGTGCGGCTGGGGCGGCAACGGCCGCGTGCCTTCCGAGCCGCTCGACGGCGTGCGCGTCTTCGACGCCGCGGGCAAGGCGCTCGGCCACATCCACCTGCCCGAGCGCTGCGCCAACCTGTGCTTCGGCGGCGTCAAGCGCAACCGGCTGTTCATGGCGGCGAGCCATTCGCTGTATGCGCTTTACGTGAACGTGCAAGGCGCGTCATAGGACGTCTTAGCACCACATAACCCGTGCTACACTGATTCCGTGTTTCGTGGAGCAACCATGTCCAATGTCACCCTGGCCATCGACGATGCGCTGCTGAAAGAGGCCCGCATCAAGGCGCTGAAGGACGGCACCAGCGTCAATGAAATCTGCCGCCGCGCGATCCTGCAGTACGTGGGGCGCAGTGAAGACGACGCAGAGCTGCGCGTTGCCCGCTTGCGTGCCAGTTTTGCGCAGGCGCTGCCCAGGCCGGCCAATTCACCGCCCGCTTGGCAAGGGCGCGAAGCGCTCTACGAGGAACGCATGCAGGAACTCGAACGGCGCCGCCGCAAGTGAAAGCGTTTTTCGACACCAACGTTGTCGTGTACGCGTATGACCGCAATGCGGGTTTCAAGCAGGATCGCGCCAAGGCGCTGATCGAGACGAATGTGCGGGCGGGGACTTTGGTGCTCAGCACCCAGGTGATGGCCGAGAGCTACAACACGCTGCAGCGTGCAGCCTTGCTCAAGCGTGAGGCTGCACTCGCCATCGTCGAAGCCCTGGCTGATGAACACGTCGTGACCACCGATGCGGCCCTGGTGTTGCGTGCCATTCGCCTGGCGCAGCGCCATCAGCTATCGCATTGGGATGGTCTGATCGTGCAAGCCGCGCTCGATGCCGGTTGCAGCACGCTTTACAGCGAAGACATGCAGACTGGCATGCGCTTCGGCGATCTGGAAGTCGTCAATCCGTTTGCCGACGCGGCGCATGAGCCGCGGCCGGCGTACGCGGCACGCAAGCGCGCCGCGCCTGCCAAGGGCCGCCGCAAGTGAACGGGAGCGTGACGCGCTGCCCGCGCTGCGGTGGCGACTTCCATTGCGGCGCCGCCGACCTCACGGCGCCGTGCGCCTGCAAGGCGGTGGCGCTGGATGCGCAGACGCTGGCCGCATTGCGCGAGCGCTATGCCAGTTGCCTGTGCGTGGCCTGCTTGCGCGAGATTCAACGTGGCGCGTCGCGCGCCGACGCGCCCAGCGCGTGATGCAGCGCAGCGCCGACGGCGGCGCCCACAAACTGCGCGACCACGAACGCCGGCACACTGGCCGGTGCGATGCCCGCAAACGAATCGCTCCACATGCGGCCGAACGCCGCCGCCGGGTTGGCAAACGAGGTGCTCGCGGTGAACCAGTAGGCCGCGCCGATCCACGACGCCACGAGCGGTGCGACGCGTGCCCCCGGTGCGCGCAGGATCGTCAGCAGCAGGCCGGCGGTGGCCACCGCTTCGGCGATCCACTGGCCCGCGCCCGTGCGCAGCTTGGTCGACCATTGCACGATCGCCATGTCGAACATGGCGTGCGCGAGCCACGCGCCGAGCATCGCGCCGATGAGTTGCACGGCGACGTAGGGCACGAACTCGCGCTTGGCCAGCGCGCCGCGCCACGCCAATACTGCCGACACGGCCGGATTGAAGTGCGCGCCCGAAACGGGGCCGAAGACCTCGATCAGCACCCACAGCCCGGCCACGGTGGCGGCGGTGTTGGCGAGCAAGGCAATGGCTGCGTTGCCCCCGGCCAGGCGCTCGGCCATGACGCCGGAGCCGATGACGACGGCCAACAGGAGCAGGGTGCCCAGACCTTCGGCCAACAACCGGCGCGGCAACGACGCCGTCATGTCGCGGCGATGGCGCGCAGGCCATCGCGCAACGTTGCCGCATCCATGCGCTCGATCGGCAGCGCCAGCAGTTGCAGCATGCGGTAGCCGAGCGCCTGCCGCGTCAGCTCGAACGCCCGACGCTTGCCCTCGTCGCCGCCCTGCGCGTTGCTTGGGTCCGGGTAGCCCCAATGCACCTGCACCGGCGCGCCGGGGAAGTACGGGCAGGCCTCCGCGGCGGCGCTGTCGCAGACGGTGATCACCGCGGCCAGCGGCGCTGCCCCGGGCGCTGCAAACTCGTCCCAGCTTTTGCTGCGCGGTGCTTGCAACTCGACGCCCGCCGCAGCGAGTGCTTCGAGTGCGAACGGATTGATCCGACCGCTCGGCGCGCTGCCCGCGCTGTGCGCCACCACATCCCGGCCGAGCTTCTTTGCCCAGTGGTTCAACATGCCCTCGGCGAGCACGCTGCGCGCCGAGTTGTGCGTGCACAGGATGAGGATGTGGGTCGCCATCAGCAGTTGCTGCCTTCGCAACAGTTCTCGGTGAGGTAGGCCAGCAGGCCGTTCATGCGCTCGAAATCGGCGCGGTAGATCAGGAAGCGGCCGTCGCGCTGCTGCGTGACGAGGCCGCTGGCCATCAACTCCTTTAGATGAAACGACAAGGTGGCCGACGGCACCCCGGCGCCTTCGCTCATCGCGCCGGGCGTCAGGCCGCGCGGGCCGGCGACGACGAGGGCGCGGAACACCTTCAGCCGCAGCGGCTGCGCCAGAGCGGCCAGTGAGGTGACGACATTCTGTTCTTCCATATTTCCAGAATAGTAGAAGCCTTGAAGCAGCGCAAGCCCCGGCTGCACAATGCCCTCATGACGGCGACGCTCACCATCACCCGCCCCGACGACTGGCATCTGCACCTGCGCGACGGCGCGGCGATGGCGGCGGTGCTGCCGGCCACGGCCGCGCAGTTTGCGCGCGCCATCGTCATGCCCAACCTGAAGCCGCCCGTGACGACGGCGTCCGCGGCGATGGCGTACCGCGAGCGCATCGTGGCCGCGCTGCCGCAAGGCGTGCGGTTCACGCCGCTGATGACGCTCTACCTCACCGACAAGCTGCCCCCCGGCGAGATCGTCCGCGCCAAGGAGGCCGGTGTCGTCGCCGTCAAGCTCTATCCGGCCGGTGCGACGACCAACAGCGACGCCGGCGTCACCGACATCCGCAAGACCTACGCCACGCTCGAAGCCATGCAGCGCCAGGGCCTGCTGCTGCTGGTGCACGGCGAGGTCACCGACAGCGAGATCGACGTCTTCGACCGCGAGGCGGTGTTCATCGAGCGCGTGATGCAACCGCTGCGCCGCGATTTCCCGGAGCTGAAGGTCGTCTTCGAGCACATCACGACGAAGGAAGCCGCGCAATACGTTGCTGCGAGCGATCGCTCCACGGCCGCGACGATCACAGCGCATCACCTGCTCTACAACCGCAACGCGATTTTCAAAGGTGGCCTGCGGCCTCATTACTACTGCCTGCCGGTGTTGAAGCGCGAAGTGCATCGTCAGGCGTTGGTCAACGCCGCCGCGAGCGGCAGCGCCAAGTTCTTCCTTGGCACCGACAGCGCGCCGCATGCCGCCGTGATGAAGGAGCAGTCGGTGTGCGGTGCCGGCTGCTTCACCGCGCCGTCGGCGCTGGAGCTGTATGCCGAGGCCTTCGACGCTGCCGGCGCGCTGGACAAGCTCGAAGGCTTCG
>JANMHY010000313.1:0-2834 GCA_031375525.1 Burkholderiales bacterium | reverse complement strand
CGCAGCGCCTCTTCGATGTCGTGCGTCACCAGCACGATCGTCTTGCCCGAGGCCTGATGGATGCGCGCCATCTCCTGCTGCAAGGCCGCGCGCGTGATCGGGTCGAGGGCGCCGAAGGGCTCGTCCATCAGCAGCAGCTCGGGGTCGGCGGCCAGCGCGCGCGCCACGCCGACGCGTGGCTGCTGGCCGCCGGACAACTGGCTCGGCCAGCGTTGGCGGTACTGCGCGGGGTCGAGGTCGAGCAGGCGCAACAGCTCATCGACACGCGCCGCGATGCGCGCGGCCGGCCAGCCGAGCAGCTCGGGCACGGCGGCGATGTTGCGGGCCACGCTCCAGTGCGGAAACAGGCCGATCGACTGGATCGCATAACCCATGCGGCGGCGCAGGTCTTCGGGGCGGAACGAGCGGATCTCCTGCCCAGCAAACAGGATGCGGCCGCGGTCGTGCTCGACCATGCGGTTGATCATCTTCAGCAACGTCGACTTGCCCGAACCCGAGGCGCCGACGAGGACGACGAACTCGCCGCGCGCGATCGTCAGCGACACGTCATCGACGGCCCGCGTCGCACCGAACGATTTGCCGACGTTGTGCAGCTCGATCACCGCGCGCGCCCAAGAAAACGCCGGGCAGCCCCAAGTTTTCTTGCGCCCCCACGGGGGGCCGGGCCGGGCGTGCCCGGCCCTTGGGGGCTCACCACCATCGCGCCGAGCAAGCCGAGCGCGGCGTCGGCGGCCATGGCAAAGGCCACCACCGGCAGCACGCCGAGCAGCACCAGATCGAGCGCGCTGCTGGCCAGGCCCTGGAAGACGAGCGCGCCGAAGCCGCCGGCGCCGATCAACGCCGCCACGACCGCCAGGCCGATGAGCTGCACCGTGGTCACGCGCAAGCCCGACAGCAGCACCGGCAGCGCCAGCGGCACGCGCACGCGCCAGAACAACTGGCGCCGCGTCATGCCGATGCCGATCGCCGCTTCGACTGCCGCTGCGGGCACCTGGGCCAGCCCCGCGGCCGTGCCGTGCACGATCGGCAGCAGCGCATACAGCGTCAGCCCGATCGCCGCCGGCAGCAAGCCGATGCCCTGCAAGCCCCAGCCCGGCAGCGCCGATGCCAGCGCACCGAGCGGTGCGATCAGCAGCGCAAAGAGGGCGATCGACGGCACCGTCTGGATGACATTGAGCACGGCGAACAACGGCCCGGCCACGGCCCGGCTGCGCGCCGCGGCCACGCCCAGCGGCACGCCGATGGCCAGCGCGGGCAACAAGGCCGACAGCACGATCTGCAGGTGGCGCTGGCCGGCGGCATTGAAGACATCGCGCCGGTTGGCGTACTCCTTGTGCAACGACAGCGCATCGAGCGCGCCGCTGGCCAGCAGCAGCAACGCCGGCAACAGCACGCCCAGCAGCGCCAGCGTTCGCCATGTTGGCGACAGTTGCAGTCGTTGCACCGCATCGGCTGCCGCCAGCCAGCACAGCAGCGCCAACACCCAGAAGCCGCCGCCGAGCGAGACGCGCGCCAAACCCGGCAGGGCGGCCGACCGTTGCGCGGCTTCGCTGCCGGCCAGCCACAACAGCGCCGTCAACAACAGCGTTGCGCTGGCGGCGACGGTGCCGTGAAGCCAGCGCGATGTGGGTGTGAATGCGGCCACCAGCAACCATGCCGCCGGCAGCCACAGCGCATGGACGCCGTCGGTCATCGAGCCGTGCAGCGGCACACCGCTGCCCGACACCAGCCGGTTGGCCGCGACACTGATGAAGGCCATGCCGAACGCGGCCGGCAACGCTGCCAGCACGATCGCCAACAGCACGCGGTTGTGAACCGCCGGCGTGCGCTGCACCATCGTCAGCGCCACCGTCGGCGCAGCGCTCATGCAGCCCCCAGGGCGTCTTCGGCGCCGGCCCCCCGAGGGGGCGCGAGCCGCCTTCGGACGGCCGGGCGCCGTCTCACTTGATCAGACCCGTGGCCTTGAGGTGAGCGGCAGCCACCTTCTTTGCATCCTGGCCTTCGAGCGCGATCTGCGCGTTCAGGCGCTGCAGCGTGGCGGTGTCGAGCGTCTTGAACAGCGGTGCGAGCAGGGCTTCGATCTTCGGCTGCTTGGCCAGCACGTCGGCACGCACCACCGGCGCCGGTGCATAAACCGGCTGCACGCCCTTGCTGTCTTCGAGCACGACGAGGCCGAGCGCAGCCAACGGGCCATCGGTGCCATAGGCCATCGCCGCGTTGACGCCCGAGGTCTGCTCGGCCGCGGCCTTGATCGTCGCCGCGGTGTCGCCGCCGGCCAGCAGCAGCAACTGGTCTTGCGTCAGCTTGAAGCCATAGGCCGATTGAAACGCGGGCAGGGCGTCGGGCCGCTCTGCAAACTCAGCTGACGCGGCCAGCTTGACCTTGCCGCCGCCGGATACCCACTGGCCGAAGTCGGCGAGCGACTTCAGCTTCTGCGCCGCCGCCACGTCCTTGCGAATCGCGATCGCCCAGGTGTTGTTGGCTGGCGCCGGCGCCAACCAGACCAGCGAGTTCTTCTCCTGGACGAGTTGCTTGATGCGCTGCCAGCCCGCATCGAGCTGCTTCCACGCCGGGTTCTTTTCATCGGCATGAAAGAACGCGCCGTTGCCGGTGTACTCGGGGTAGAGATCGATCTCGCCGGCCACCAGCGCGCCGCGCACGATCTTGGTGTTGCCGAGCTGCAGCTTGTTCTCGGTCTTGACGCCGCCGGCCTCGAGCACCTGCACGACCAGGTTGCCGAGCAAGGCGCCTTCGGTGTCGATCTTCGAGCCGACGCGCACCGCCTGGGCCTGCACCACGCCGGCGAACAACAGCAGCGCCAGCAGAGCGTGAAA
>JANMHY010000312.1:0-1935 GCA_031375525.1 Burkholderiales bacterium | reverse complement strand
CGGGCTCACGCTCAGTCACCAAGGTGTTCTCTGGCGCCGACTCGTCGGCGTATCCGAGCGACATGCCGCAGACCACCATTTCGCTCGCCGCCAAGGCCAGGTGCTCGGCAATGATCTTGTGAAAACCGATGAACGCCGCCTGCGGGCAGGTGTCGAGGCCGCGTCCGCGCGCGGCGACCATGATGTTCTCGAGGAACATGCCGTAGTCGAGCCAACTGCCTTGGCGCAGGATGCGGTCGATGGTGAAGATCAGCCCCACCGGTGCATCGAAGAAGCGGTAGTTGCGGCCGTGCTGCGCATGCATGCGCGCCTTGTCGCCCTTGGCGATGCCGAGCAGGCTGTACAGATCCCAGCCGATCTTGCGCCGCCGGTCGATGTAGGGCGGCGCCCATTCGGTCGGGTAGTAGTCGTACTCGCCGACATCGGCGCCGGTGGAGCCAGCGGCGGCATTGGCATCGTGCGCGGCGAGGATTTTTTGCGACAGCGTGTCTTTCGCGTGGCCGGTCAGCACCGTCACCTTCCACGGCTGCGTGTTCACGCCCGAGGGCGCGCGCGCGGCAACGGCGAGGATGTCTTCGATCGTTTGCCGCGGAACGGGCGCGGGCAGAAACGCGCGCACCGAGCGCCGCGAGGCGATCGCGGCATCGACGGCCGCGGTGGTTTGTGGAGTGATGTTGTTCATGCGACTTTGAGTTGCTGCCAGCATTGCCATGATTCGAAAGCGAGTTGCAGCGTGCGCAGGTGCACGCCGACGGTGACGTCGATGTCGCGGCCGTAGCCGCCGGCCATGCTGACCGCGACCGGGATGCCGCGCGCGAGGCAGGCGCCGAAGACGCAGCGATCGCGGTCGGCCAGGCCGTCTGCCGTGAGCTTCAGTCGGCCGAGTCGGTCGCCTTCGTGCGGGTCGGCGCCGGCCAGATAGAAGACGAGGCCCGGGGTGGTGCGGCGCCACAGCGCGGCGAGCGCGCCGTCGAGCGCTTCGAGGTAAGCGTCATCACCGCAACCATCGGGCAAGTCGATGTCGAGATCCCCCGCCTGTTTGCGGAACGGAAAATTCTTCGCGCCATGCAGCGACAGCGTGATCACGGTGTCGTCGTCGGCAAAGATCGCAGCCGTGCCATTGCCCTGATGCACGTCGAGGTCGATCACCGCGACGCGCAGCAGTTGGCGATGCCTTCGATGCCACTCAGCCTGCATCAAACGCGCAGCGACGGCCGCATCGTTGAAGACGCAGTAGCCGCTGCCCTTGTCGGCCTGCGCATGGTGCGTGCCGCCGGCCAGGTTGGCGGCCACGCCCTCGCCGTCGACCAAGGCCGCGCGCGCCGCAGCGATCGTGGCGCCGACCGAGCGCCGCGCCCGCTCGGCCATGCGTGGCGACCACGGAAAGCCGATTTCGCGCTGCTCGGCCGCCGACAAGCTGCCGTGCGCAACCGCTTCGACGTAGTGCGGCGTGTGCGCCAGCGCCAGCTCGCCGTCGGAGGCCGGCAGCGCCGGGCCCATGCGCACACCCGGGCATTCGGCGACCACGCGCGAACGCAGCTTTTCGTACTTGCCCATCGGGAAGCGGTGGCCCTCGGGCAGCGGCAAGACGAAGTGGTCGGCGTAGAAGGCCTGCATCGGGCAGCGATTGTCACCGTTAGTGAATGGCGTCTAAATTGGTGCACCGCAGCAAAAAGAGCTTGCAAAGCGCGGGTTGCTCCCTATACTTCAGTTCATGTTGCAGTGCAGCAAATGAGTTCGAAGTAGTTCCTACCCCAACCCCTCTTTCCAAGGAAATCACCATCATGTTGACCGCTGAACAAGTCATGGCCGCCCAAAAAGCCAACGTCCAAACCCTCTTCGGCCTGACCGGCAAGGCCTTCGAAGGCATCGAGAAGCTCGTCGAGCTGAACATGCAAGTCGCCAAGACCGCATTCGAAGAAGCCAGCAACGCCA
>JANMHY010000913.1:0-4692 GCA_031375525.1 Burkholderiales bacterium | reverse complement strand
AGGCCGCGGTTCTCGTGGATCACGAGCACGACGGGCAGCGTGCCCAACGCGTTCGCCGGCCGCGCAATGAGTGCGTTGATCTTGCCGTGGCCGGCGGTGGCGGGAATCTCGACGCGCTCGGTCTTGATGCGCGCATCGGCGGGCGGCACCTTCTGGCCGTAGGCAAAGTCGGGAGAGAGCGCGGCGAGCAGACCCGCCGCTGTCGTGCCGCTGGCCGCCGCGAAGCGCGAGCTCTCGTCGAGAAAACCGCGCCGGTCGAGCGTGCCGTGAACGTACTGGTCGAACAGCTTCAGCACCTCGGGGTGGAAGTCGGCGGCGGTGAGGCGAGACGGCTTGGGGTGGTTCATCGCGATGCGCTCCAACAGTTGAAACAACAAGACGCGGTTTGAAGCCCCTGCAAACATGAAGATCACCGCCGCCAAAGTCATCGTCTGCAGCCCCGGCCGTAATTTCGTGACGCTGAAGATCGAAACCGATCAAGGCATCACCGGCCTCGGTGACGCTTCGCTCAACGGCCGCGAGCTGGCGGTGGCGAGCTACCTGACGGATCACGTCATCCCCTGTCTGATTGGCCGCGACGCGCACCAGATCGAAGACCTCTGGCAGTACCTGTACCGCGGCGCGTACTGGCGGCGCGGGCCGGTGACGATGAGCGCGATCGCCGCCGTCGATACCGCGCTGTGGGACTTGAAGGCCAAGGCCGCAGGGATGCCGCTGTACCAGTTGCTCGGTGGTGCGAGCCGCGAGCGCGTGCTCGTGTATGGGCATGCGAACGGCGCCGACATCGAGTCGACCGTCGACGAGGTGCTGCGCTACAAGGCGATGGGCTACCAGGCCATCCGCGCGCAGAGCGGCGTGCCGGGGCTGAACAAGGTCTATGGCGTCGGCCGCGGTTCGATGCAGTACGAACCTGCAGAAACGGGCCTGCCGCCCGAGCATGACTGGGACACGTCGAAGTACCTGCGCCACACGCCCAAGCTCTTCGATGCGGTGCGCGCGGCGGTCGGCGACGACACGCACTTGCTGCATGACGTGCACCACCGGCTGACGCCGATCGAAGCGGCGCGTCTCGGCAAGGACCTCGAACCCTTCCGCCTGTTCTGGATGGAAGACGCCACGCCGGCCGAGAACCAGGAGGCGTTCCGCCTCATCCGCCAGCACACGACGACGCCGCTGGCGGTGGGCGAAATCTTCAACACAATCTGGGATTGCAAGGACCTGATTCAGAACCAGTTGATCGACTTCATCCGCACGACGGTCGTGCACGCCGGCGGCATCACGCACCTGCGCCGCATCGCCGATCTGGCGTCGCTGTACCAGGTGCGCACGGGCTCGCACGGCGCGACGGACTTGAGCCCGGTGTGCATGGGCGCGGCGCTGCACTTCGACCTGTGGGTGCCCAACTTCGGCATCCAGGAGTACATGCGCCACAGCGATGAGACCGACGCCGTGTTCCCACATGCGTACACGTTCAAGGACGGCTTCATGCACCCGGGCGAGGCCGCGGGGCACGGCGTGACGATCGACGAGGCGTTGGCGGCGAAGTACCCGTACCAGCGCGCGTACCTGCCGGTGAATCGCTTGCAGCAGGATGGGACGCTGTGGAACTGGTGATGCGCGAGCGCCTGCATCCGCTGCGCCTGGACGCGCTGCCGCGTCAGGTGCGCCGCCCGGTCTTCGACCGCCGCAGGCTGCGCACGGGCATCGTGCACTTGGGTCTTGGAGTGTTCGCGCGCGCGCACCTCGCGGCCGTCAACGACGATGCGCTCGACGCCGGCGCGCCGCCCGAGTGGGGCATTCACGGCGTCTCGCTGCGTCACACCGACGTGCGCGACGCGCTGCTGCCGCAGCAAGGCTTGTATTCACTCGGCCTGCGCGACGCCGCGGGTTCGCGGCTGCGCGTCATCGGCTCGGTGGTCAGTTGTGCCGTCGCGCCCGAAGACCCGCAGGCAGTGGTCAGCGCGATCGCGCATGCCGACACGCGCATCGCCAGCCTGACCGTCACCGAGAAGGGCTACTGCCATGACCCGGCGACGCGTCAACTGAACTTCGCGCATCCCGACATCGCCCATGACCTGACGCAAACCATCGAGCCGCGCAGCGCCATCGGCTTCGTCGTACGCGGCCTGCAGGCGCGGCGCGATCACGGCGGCCGGCCGCTGACGCTGCTGTCGCTCGACAACCTGCCGGCCAACGGCGACACGCTGCGCGGCCTCGTGCTCGCCTTCGCCGAGCGCGTGGACGCCGGCCTGACGCGTTGGATCGAGGGCGAATGTACCTTCCCCAACAGCATGGTCGATCGCATCGTGCCGCGCACGACCGCGGTCGATCTCGCCGCGGCGCGCGGGGCCTTGGGCGTCGAAGACCGCGCGGCGGTGGTGGCCGAGCCGTTCTTGGCCTGGGCAGTGGAAGACCGCTTCGCCGCCGGCCGGCCCGATTGGTCCCTCGGCGGTACGCAGTTTGTCGCCCATGCCGAGCCGTTCGAGAAGCTGAAACTGCGCATGCTGAACGGCGCGCACTCTGCCATTGCCTACCTCGGCGTGTTGGCCGGTTGGGCGACCGTTGATGCGGCGATGGCGCAGCCGGCGCTGGCGCGCTTCATCGACGCGCTGTTGCGCGACGAGGTCGCGCCGACGCTCGCGCGCGAACTGCCCGGCTTCGACCTCGCCGCCTACCGCGCGCAACTGTTGCAGCGCTTTGCGAATCCCGCGCTGGCCCACCGCACGCTGCAGATTGCGATGGACGGTTCGCAAAAACTGCCGCAGCGCTGGCTCGGCACCGTGCGCGACCGGCTGGCCACGGGCGCGCCGATCGACCGCCTGGCGCTCGCGCTGGCCGCCTGGGTGATGCACCTGCGCACGCAGCCGCTCGACGACCCGCTGGCCGCTGCGCTGCAGGCGCTGCACGCACGGGCGATGTCGTTGCCCACGGCGCGCGAGCGCGCGGCCGAGGTGACCCGTTTCGCGCCGGTGTTTGGGGACCTGGCCGACGAACCGCGACTGGTCGAGGCGCTGACGCGCACCTTCGACAGCTTGCAGCGCCAGGGCGTCGTCGCCGCGCTGGAGCGTTTCACGCCATGAGCCAACCGACCCGCAACGACGCCACGCCGCTGCCGGCCGACGCGCTACGGGCGTGGGCGACGCGCTGCTTTGCGACGGCCGGGATGACGTACGACGACGCGTCGCTGCTGGCGTCGAGCCTCGTCCAAACCAGCCTGTGGGGCATCGATTCGCATGGCGTGGCCTTGCTGCCGCACTACCTCGACCGCTTGGCGAATGCGACGATCAGGGCACGACCGAATATGCGGATCGAGCGCACTGGCCCGGCCACGGCAATGGTGCATGCCGATCAGGGCCACGGCATCGTCATCGCGCATCGTGCGATGACCGAGGCAGTGCGCATTGCCCGCGAGCAGGGCGTCGGCGCCGTTGGCGTGCGCAACGCCTCGCACTGCGGCGCCATCGGCCTGTACTCGCGTGCGGCGGCGGGCGAGGGCTGCGTCGGCCTGGCGTTCACGCATGCCAACAGCGTGGCCGTGCCGCATGGCGGGCAGCGGGCGTTTTTCGGCACGAATCCGATCTCGTTTGCCTTTCCGCGCGACGGCCGCGAGCCGCTGTGCCTGGACATGGCGACGACGTCGATCCCGTGGAACCGCGTGCGCAACGCGCGGCGCGAAGGCCATGCGCTGCCGCCGGACGTGGCGGTGGATGCACAGGGCGCGCCGACCACCGACGCGCAAGCCGCCGCGGCCGTCGTGCCGCTGGGCGGCGCCGCCTACGGCCACAAAGGCTATGCGCTGGCCCTGGTGATCGACCTGCTGTGCGGGCCGCTGCTCGGCAACCCGTACGGGCCGCACATCCCGCCGATGTTCGAAGCCATCGACGCGCCGCGGCAGCTCGGCGCGTTTTTCTTGGCACTCGACCCGGCGCGTTTTGCCGGCGGCGCGGTGTTGTCGGCGCAGATCGAAGCGATGGCGCAAGACCTGGCGGCTGAACCGGGCGCGCCACGGCTGCCGGGCGATCCGGAACTCGAGGTCGCGGCGCAGCGTGGCCGCGACGGCATTCCCATCGAGCCTGGCCTGGCCGAACAGTTTCGCGCTTGCAGCGCGCGGCTGGGCCTGCCGGCGCCTGTCTGATCTCCAACCAAGGACGACCTCATGAGCCAACGACTCGCCGGAAAAACCGCCTTCCTCACCGCCGCCGGCCAAGGCATCGGCCGTGCCACGGCCATGGCCTTCGTGCGCGAGGGCGCGCGCGTCATCGCCACCGACGTCAATGCCGAAGCGCTGGCGTCGCTGGCCAAAGAGGCTGGCTGCACGACGCTGCAACTCAACGTCCTCGACGCGGCGGCCATCCACGCCGCGGCCCAAGCGCATGGCGGCGTTGATGTGCTCTTCAACTGCGCCGGCTATGTGCACGCCGGCTCGGTGCTGGAGTGCACTGAAGAAGACTGGGACTTCGCCTTCAACCTCAACGTGCGTTCGATGGCGCGCACGATCCGCGCCTTCCTGCCCGGCATGCTGGCGAAGAAGTCGGGCTCGATCATCAACATGGCCTCGGCGGCGAGCAGCATCAAGGGCGTGCCGAACCGTTTTGTCTATGCCACGACCAAGGCGGCGGTGATCGGCCTGACCAAATCGGTGGCGGCGGACTTTGTCGGCCAGGGTGTGCGCTGCAATGCGATCTGCCCGGG
>JANMHY010000903.1:0-1502 GCA_031375525.1 Burkholderiales bacterium | reverse complement strand
GGAATTCGCCGTACGCCTCGCTCGATCGGCACGCGCCGCGACGAGTACCCATGAACTTCGAGCCTTCGCTGCTGCCGCCGCAGCCACTGCACCCCAGGCAACGATTTCCGAGACCAGAACATATCTAAACGAACAGTATTGAGACCTGACCCCGATGCGTGTGACCCCGATGCGTGCCGATGCGTGCGTGCCGATGCGTGCCGAGCATCTGCGCACCAGAAAACTGCGCTCTCGGCCACTTCGCGCGTGCGAGCCGTCGAACCTCATTCTCGAAATCAGCGTCGGACTGCTGCTTGTTCAAGTTGCGCTCCAGTTTCCCGCCCATTCGATTCGGACGAGACCACGTGTCAGAAAACGCCTGTAACCTCGTCTGCGCCCGTCCCAAGATCAACGCATGCACATCACGCGCCCCCTCGTACGTGTTCACAGTTTCCAAATTGATCACGTGCCGGATCGCGTGGTGCTCGTCGTGAACGCCGTTGCCGCCGTGCTTGTCGCGCCCGTCAAAGCGCAAACGCTTCGACCGGCAGTGAGCGGCAGCATCGTGGCCTGCCGCTTCAGCATCATCTTCTGCACGGCAGCAAGTTCGGCCTTGTTGCGCAGGCCTTGCAGCACTTCGAGGTAACTCGCTGCCGAGATCGTCAGCGCGCCCAGTTGGTCGAGCCGGCGTGTGGCCTGCGGGTAGCCGCGCAGGTGCCAGATCAGCACGTCGGTGTCGACGAGCATCAAGGCAGCTCGTTGCGCGAGCCGTCGCGGTTGTAGCGCGGTGCGCGGATGCGGCGGACGTACGCCGCCACGTCGGCCATGTCTTCGCGGTCGCGCCAGATGCCGAAGGCCGGGTCATCGGTGACGAAGGATTCGTCCGCAGGCGCTGCCGCAGGCTGCTCTGCCTCGATGCGCACAGTCACTCGTGCGTCTGCCGCTTGCGCGAGTTGGTCGCGCCATGCCTGCGGCAAGTCCGCCACGGGCACATGCTCGATCACGATGGCATTCATGAGGGTGTCTCCTGCTGGCTGCTGATCGAAATTGTCGCTCAGTCTGCACTGGCGCCGATCGGCGGCGTAACGTCAAAAGAACGCCTGCAACCCCGTCTGCGCTCGTCCCAGGATCAACGCATGCACATCATGCGTTCCCTCGTAGGTGTTCACCGTCTCCAGGTTGATCATGTGGCGGATGACGTGGTACTCGTCGTGGATGCCGTTGCCGCCGTGCATGTCGCGCGCCATGCGGGCGATGTCCAGGCTCTTGCCGCAGCTGTTGCGCTTGATCAGTGAAATCATTTCGGGTGCGGCCTGGCCTTCGTCCATCAGGCGGCCGACGCGCAGGCAACCTTGTAGCGCCAGGGTGATTTCGGTTTGCATGTCGGCGAGCTTCTTCTGGATCAACTGGTTCTGCGCCAGCGGGCGGCCGAACTGTTGGCGGTCCATCGTGTACTGACGTGCGGCGTGCCAGCAGAACTCAGCCGCGCCGAGCGCGCCCCAGGCGATGCCGAAGCGCGCTTT